>CALATK010000141.1 GCA_937891805.1 uncultured Fibrobacter sp.
GTTTTCTAATTCTATTCTTTGATTTTCATTAATAAGAGCTTCAATTATAACACCTAAATCTCCAGTCATAATTCTATCTAAGTTCATTGATGTAAAACCAATTCTATGGTCTGTTACTCTGTTTTGTGGATAGTTATATGTTCTTATTTTTTCTGATCTGTCACCAGTTCCAATTTTATTTTTTCTTTCGGCGGCGTTTGCTTCTTCTATGCGGGAGGCAACAGTTCCCTTGCGGGCCACGAACCGCGTAATGTTACAGACGGTGGGGCGGGTCTCTTTCAGCAGGTCAAGGGTCTCTTGAAAGTCGGCGTCTGTTTCACCGGGGAAACCCACAATCAGGTCTGTACTGAGGGTGAACAGCGGGAACTTTTCTTGCAACTCCAGCGCAAAGTTACGGAAGTCTTTTACGGAATGCTTGCGGTTCATGAGCTGCAGAACGCGCTCGCTCCCGCTCTGGACAGGAACGTGCAAGAACTGGTAGAGCCGTTCGTCTTGAAAACATTCCAGTAGGGCGTCTTTATAGCCGAGGATGTGCCTCGGGTTTCCCATGCCCAGTCGGATCTTGTAGTCTCCTGGAACTTGGACGAGAATTTTTTGCGTGAGGTTTGCAAGGTTCGTGCCGGTGTCAAAACCGTAGCAGGCGCAGTCCTGCCCGCTGAGCTGAATCTCCAGGCATCCGTCGTTCACTAGGCGCCGGACCTGTTCTACGATGGCGTCTTCGGGCTGGCTTTGGAGCCGTCCTTTTACCAGCTTCGTGGAGCAGAAGGCACAGGTATCCAGGCAGCCTTCCTCGATGTTCACGATGCCTACGAAGGGGGACTGCCGGAGGGTTCGCATGTCATTCTGGAGCCTCTCTGGGGCGATAGAATCCATGGACTCTATCGCCTTCAAACTCGTGAACGTTATCTTGTCCAAAATCTTGTGGGCTTCTTCCTGGAAATCTTTTGGGGCGCATCCTGTTATAAAGATAGGTGCCTGCGGAAAAGTCGCTACTGCCTGCTGCAAGAGTTTCAGGGCGGTTCCGTTCCCCTTGACGGTGCACACGTTCAGGTAAAAGGCAAGGGGCTGCTCTGTCGGGAATTCAAAAGAGATGGAACAATCCGGATGTTGGGCGGATAGCGCCCGGGCGATTTTTTCTCCGTCGCCGAAGTTGGCGGCACAGCCCTGGCTGAGGACTGCAATGACAGGCGATGCGGCGGAACTCATCTTTCGAACCGCTCCAGGGTGATTCCCGGATAGTAATGGCTCAGGATTTCGATGTAGCTTTGTCCCGCCTGGGCCCTGGCGCGCACGCCCATCTGGCACATGCCTACGCCGTGGCCGAATCCCTTGCCTTCGAGAATCCACTTGCTACCGTCCTTCTTGACGGTAAAGAAACTGGAGGGGAGGATTGTACCGCCCTTGCGGAAAAGCCAGCGTACCTTGTCGCCGCGGACTTCGAAGGTTCCCGCGTCCGTAGTGACCGCAAGTGTCAAGATGCGTCCGCTCTTGAGCGTATCCTTGACGGTAATGTCCTTGACTTTCTTGAATGGAGCGACTTTCGCCTTGGAATCCCTGGCGTTCTGGACAAAGAGTTTCACCAGTTCGTCACTTTCGAAGGTCCGATCCCACTTGCTGTAGCTGGACTCCTTGCACCAGGGCGTCCCATCGCTTCGCAGGTCCGGCTTGCTCTTGAGGTAGGGCAGGTTCGGCTTTTCCCAGGTGTCCAGCGTCTCGGACATACCTCCGCAGGTGGAGTGGTAGTAGGCGGTAATGAACTCGCCATTATACATCATGACTTCGCCCTTGGTCTCCTTGACGGCGCGGTCTGTCAGGGCCGTTGCGCTCTGGAGGCCTTTATACACCTGGTCCTTAGTGTCGGCGAACACGTCAAAGCCCAAGGACTCCCGGCTCCCGAAATGCTTGTAGGCGTAGGTGCGGGCGGCTACCGCCTGGGCCTTCAGCGCCTCGAAACGGCTGCTGTCCAGCTGGCCGATTTCGTAGGGAATCACGCCCCGCAGGTAGTCTTCCATGTCCACCGTATTGATGGCGTTGATTTTCCCGTTGTTGTAGGAGATGGTAAAAAATCCCGGATAGCAAGAGGTAGAAAGCAGCTTTTGCGTCGGCGCGATAGAGACGCACTTGCCGTCGTCGATATCCTTTTTAACGGCGGTAAAAGAATTTTCCTTCCCCTGGAATTTCAGCTCCTTGCCCTTGATGGTAATGTGGATAACCTCTCCGCCTTTTGAAAGGTATAGTTCCTTGATGTCGGTATAGACCCCGACACGAAGAGGCCTATTCAAGTTCGTCGGTATCTTTTCCGCCTGGACTCGGGCCAAAGTATCTCCGGATTCCGTCTTGATTTGCGTGGACGCAAGGGCTTCCCTCGGGCCTTTCGCTTGGACGTCGGAAACGTTCGTCGCTTCGATGGGCCTGAAATCTACAATCTCAGGTTCTTCGGCGCTGGAGTCTTTTTTGACGGTCTTGGCCGCAGGAGCGGGCATGTCCGGCAGCTCAAAATCCTCTGCGGCACTTGTCGTTACGATAAGCGCCAGAAGAAAAAGAAATGTTGCCCTGATGACGCTCGTATAACCGTCCCTTCTTTACTAAGTTCTAAACCTTATGTCACCCGGGATCCTAACCCCTAGATCCTAGCCTTACCAATCACTTCTTCTTCAACTTCGCCTGGGTCTCTTTGGCCATCTTGCGGATCTTGGACTGGTTCATGGTGCGGTCGGCAGTAGAAATCTTATCTACGAAAAGGTCGCCGTTCAGGTGATCCGATTCGTGCTGGATGCAGCGGGCAAAAAGGCCTTCGCAGTTGTGGATTTCTTGAGGCTCTCCGTTGATGTCGAAAAAGCGGACGCACACCTTGTTGGGCCGGACCACATTGCAGAAAATGTCCGGGAAAGAAAGACATCCTTCGTCATAATCCACAGGCTTGGCGTCTTCTTCCGCTTCCCATTCCGGGTTGAACATGATGTAGGGCTTGGGATCTTCTTCGCCGGGAATAGCGGTATCGATGACCACCAAACGGATGTTCTTACCTATTTGGGGAGCGGCAAGGCCGCAGCCCGGCGCATCGTACATGGTTTCCAGCATGTCCTTGGCCAGCTGGCGGAGTTCCGGAGTAATCTCGGTAACGGGTTCGCTCTTTTTGCGAAGAACCGGGTCACCGTAAATACGGATAGGTAAAATCGCCATGATTACTTCTTTTCTTCGGTCTTGGTGTCGGCTGCAGGAGCGTTCATGATTCTGAGGATGGCGCTTTTTTCAAAGTCGATCAGCGTGGTGGAGCCGGTGCGGACTGTGACGATGTTGTCTTCTATGGAGGTGATGGTGCCGATGATGCCGGCGGTGGTCATCACCTTGTCGCCCTTCTTCAGTTCCTTGCGCATCTGGTCCATCTGCTTCATTTCTTTCTGCTTGGGGCGGATAAAGAACAGCCACATGACCACGAACAAAAGGATAAGGGGCAAGAAACTTGCGATGGCGCTGGGCTGCTCGGGGGCAGCCTCTTCGGCAAAGGCCATGGCAGAAGCGGACAGGGTAATCAAAAGGGTCTTGATTTTCATAATAAAACCTTTATTAAATGTGGATGAATATTACGGGCTCAAATTTAGAAAAATGGTGGGAGCGCTACAGAGGCAGGTCTTTCCCGAGGCCCATTTTCAGTTCGGTTCGGCGGCGGATTACCATTTCGTTGAAAAGGTCCGTAAGGCTGTCCTCGATACTGATCATGGGTTTCCACCCCAGGTTTGTCATTTTGGTGGGGTCCCCAATCAGTAGGGGAATGTCGTTGACCCGTTCGTACTTGGAATCAAAGCGGAAATCCACGCTTACGTCGGCGATGTCGATAAGCATCTCGACCAGTTCGCGGATAGTGTAGGACTTGCCGCTGCAAATGTTGAATGTTTCGCCAGCCTCTGCGGTGTTCAGCACCTGAATCATACCGCGGGCCACGTCCCGCACGTCCACCACGTCCCGGCTGATGTCGAGGCTTCCGGAATAGATAACGGGTTCGCTTCCGTAGAACTTGATTTTTACCAGCTGGTAGGTGATGGAGGGAATCACGAAACGGCGGCTGTGGTGGGGCCCGGTAAAGTGGAAGGGGCGCACAAAGACAATGTGGAGTCCGCTGGCGTTGATAAACTGGTGCCCCAGGAGTTCCATGCATGCCTTGGAAGTGGCGTATGGAGTCATGGGGTTCGGGCGGTCTTCTTCTTTGTGCAGGTAAGTCAGGTGTTGTTCCGTACGTCCGTAGATTTCGCTGGAACTGAGCAGCATGATTCGTGCTTTGGGACATGCCTGTCGTGCCGCCTCAAGCAGGTTCTGGGTCCCGAGCAGGTTGATGTTCAGGGTTTCGTAGGGTTTCTGGTACGAAAGCCCCACGGAGGATTGGCTGGCCAGGTGGTAAATATGGGTAGGAGCCACCTTCTGGAGCATCTCGTAGACGTCCTTGAAGTTCAAAAGGTTTCCGGTGAGGTATTGCACACCGTCCACCTTCTGCCAAGGCTGGGGCTGCTCGTCGCTAAAGCTGAACAGCTCGTGATTCGTGCCGCTCAAGCTGGAGAGGATATGAAATCCGAGAGCCCCTGTACCGCCTGTTACCAAAATACTCATTCTAGTCCTCTGTTATCAGTTGTCAGTTATCGGTTATGAGTTTTGAGTTATAGCGGAAACAAGAGACTTTAAAATTCAGAAGCAGTATATTACTTTCCTCTCATTACGCACTACACATTACTCACAACTGACTACTCACTCCTCACTACATATTCCACATCCTAGCCCCTAGATCCTAGCCCCTAGATCCTAACCTCTAGATCCTAACCTCTAATCGCTTCCCACGCTTTCGCTACTGTTTCCTTTTCAATATTAACAACTTTTTCGACCTTCCCAATCTCCGTAGGCAAAATATAAACTCTTGTGCCCTTTTCGGCCTTTTTGTCCACGGCCATGGCATTCCAGGCCTGCTCCGTATCCACGTTGTAGGTTTTCGGGAATCCGAGACGGTCCAGAAGGGCGTTCTGCCTGGATTCTTCTTCGGCGGAGAGCTTACCCAGGAGTACGGCTGCACGGGCGGCTACCCGCATGCCGAGACTTACGGCTATACCGTGGCTGAACATGTTGTAGTTGGTGAGCTTTTCGATGGCGTGTCCGAAGGTGTGACCGTAGTTCAAAATGGCCCGGAGTCCGGATTCCTTCTCGTCAATGCCTACGACTTCGGCCTTGATCTGGCAGCTCCTGAAAATCAGGTGACGCAGCACTCCGTCGTCGTGTTTCTTGATGCCTTCTACGTTTTCTTCGATGTAGCGGAAAAATTCCTTGTCGTAGATGACACCGTACTTGACAATTTCGGCAAGGCCTGCCAGGTATTCGTTTTCGGGAAGGGTGGCAAGCACCGCCAGGTCGCACACTACGGCCTTGGGCTGGTAGAATGCCCCGATCATGTTCTTACCTTCGGGGTGGTTTACCGCCACCTTGCCACCTACGGAACTATCCACCATAGAAAGGAGGGTAGTTGGGAACTGGATAAAGGAAATTCCCCGCTGGTAGGTGGCGGCTCCAAAGCCCGCCATGTCGCCTACCACGCCACCGCTGAACTGCAATAGACAGCTCTTTCGGGTGTAGTTCCGGTGCAGCAAGAAACTGAAAAGCTGGTTCAGGTTGTGCAGTGTCTTGTTCCGCTCTCCAGCCTGGAACTTGAAGATGGGACAACGGCCCGCCTGGCCCCGCAGCTGCGAGAGCATCTCATTCTGGACCTTTGCGATGGTGGTGTCCGTACAGACCAGAAATTCGTTGGACGGGGCCAGCCGAAGGCCTTCCAGAAGGGCCTTAGAATCGGGAATGATGTTCCTGCCGATAAAGATGGGGTAGCGTCCGCCACTAGAGGGGCACACATCCAGGGCATGGTTGCTCCAGAACTTTTTCATGTGCAGGATTTTTTCGATGACATGGGCTTCGGTGTAGTCGTTGGAACTTTCTACGCTGAAGTCGGCCTGGGCGTAGTTGGGTTCACGCTCTTTCAGCATGACCTTGATTTTGGCAAGGCGTTCTTCGTCGCTCAGGTTGGCAAGCAGGGGCCGTGTGTTCTTGCGCCCGATGCGTTCCGAAAGGATTTCGGGCTTGGCCCACAGTCGGATGATGAGGCCGTTTTCCCGGATAATCTTGATGTTGTCTGCTTGGGTGAGGGCACCGCCGCCCAGGGAGACTACCTGGGGCGTTTCGTTACTGCAGATTTCGGCGATGATTTCTTTTTCCTTCGCTCGGAAAAAAGCTTCCCCTTCCTGTGCGAATATTTCGGAGATGGACTTTCCGACCCGCTCCACGATAAGGCTGTCGGTGTCAACGAAAGGGCGCTCCAGTCGTTCTGCCAGAGCCCTGCCGGTGCGGCTCTTGCCGCTAGCCATAAAACCCGTAAAGAAAATATGCCTTCTCATTAGATACCCTCCATTCCCTTGCGCATGATATTCAACAGTTCTTCGTCGGTATGCCCCTTCACTTGCTCGGGGAACCACTTTTTGAAACTTTCCAGCCCCTGGTGCACCAGCATGCCTTCGCCGGTAACGGTCTTGCAGCCCTTTTCGGCGGCCAGTTTCAGGAGCTTTGTCTTGGGCGGTGCATAGACGATGTCGCAGACGACTTGCCCAGGGCTCAGGCTGTCCTTGTCCAGGGGCGATTCGTCTTCGTTTGGGGTCATGCCCACGGAGGTGGCGTTGATGATAATCTTGTATTCTTTGGAAACGCTAGGGAATTCCTGGAAGGTGAATACGGAAATTTTTTCGCCGTCCTTGAACAGCGGGTTCAGTGAACCAGCCAGGGCTTCGCCCTTGTCCTTGTTGCGGCACACGATGGCAAGCCTGTTGCCTTGTTCCATCAGGGTGTAGGCGATGGCCTTGGCCGCTCCGCCGTTTCCGAGAAGGGCCACGGTGGTGTTTGCAGGTTGCACTCCGTTTTCTTCTAGGTTGCGGATACAGCCGTAGGGGTCCGTGGTGGTTCCGCAGAGAGTGCCGCCGACGATTCCCTCTTTCCAATAAAGCGTGTTTACGCTTCCGGTAAACTTGCTGATGGGACTAAGTTCGTCCACCAGTTCCATGACGGGAGTCTTGTAAGGAATGGTGACGTTTGCCCCCCTGAATTTCATGGCCCTGAAGCCCTGGATAGCCTGGGCGAAATTCTCCGGTTCTGGCCCAAAGGGCAGGTACGCCGCGTTGATTCCAAGCGCCTTGAAAAGCGCATTGTGCATGAGGGGGGATTTGCTATGGGCAATAGGGTGCACGAAAACGCAAAGGGTTTCCGTTTTTCCGTTCACATGAACCTCTTTTGTCCGCCCACCTGGGGCTGAACTCTAAACAATACATCAATAAAGATATAAAAAAGAGGAATGGTTTGTTCGAAAGACTAAAAATTTCCTATAAGCTCGCTACCACCTGTTCCAGGCGTTCCTTGGCGGGGGAGTCGGGCATGGGCATGAATAGTTCCTTCGCGAATGCCTGGGTCAGGAGTTCTCGGGCCTTTTCGACGGGTATTCCCCTGCTGGTCAGGTAGAAGAGCTGTTCGGCATCCAGTTCCCCGCAGGTGTTCCCGTGGGTGCATTCCACGTCGTCGTGGTAGATTTTCAGCACTGGCTTTACGGACACGGAACTGTCTTCGGAAAGGAGGATGGTGTTCACCAGCTGGGACGAAAACACCTTGGAGCAGTTTGCGCCCACCACCACGCTACCGTCGTAGCTGGCATTGGACTTTCCGTTCAGCAGGTTCCTGGCGAACTGGACGCTTTCCGTTTCGGGAGCCTCATGCCTGATGGTGATGCGGTGGTGGACGGAATCGTCTCCATCGAGTACGTTCAGGGAGCGGATTTCTAGCCGGGCACCGTTTCCTTTCAAGAAGGCGTCCAGGCTGGTGCGCTTGATTCCGGAACCCCGCTCGATTTCGGAGAAATAAACTTTCGAACCCGCCTCCTGCACGATTCGGAAATGGCGGAACCTCAGGGGCACGCCGTCGGCAGGGTTTGCAAAGAATATGTGGACGGTGGCGTTTTCGCCTACGTGAATGTCAAACCGTTCTGCGCAGATTTCGTGGGCCACCTTGTTGTCGAGAATCTCGAGACTGGCCGTTGCGTTCTTGCCGATGTCCAGCACGGTATGGCCAAAGTCGTTGTTGCACTTGAGCATGGCCATTTCGTTTGCACCGTCGGCAATATCCTGCTTCATGGTCCGTGCATTAAACGCTATGGGCAGGAGTGCCGCAAAGTCGTCCTCGTCGGAATAGTCTGCGGTGTCGCTGCAGGTTTCGGGGAATTCCGGCATAGGAATTTTTGCCACGGGGAAAAACGTCCACAACTCGTTGTTGCGGCGGGGCATACCGATTTGCTTGATGCGGGAAATGGCGTCCATTACTTTTCCTCGATCCAGTCGTAACCTTTTTCTTCCAGTTCGAGGGCCAGTTCCGGGCCACCGCTCAAGATGATTTTCCCGTGACGGAGCACGTGGACAAAGTTGGGCTTGATGTAGTCCAGAAGCCTCTGGTAGTGGGTCACCAGAATCACCGCCTTGTCGGGGCCCATAATGTGGTTGATACCGCCGGCCACGATGCGCAGCGCGTCGATGTCCAGGCCGGAATCGGTTTCGTCCAGCAGCGAAACTTTCGGGTCTAAAATGGCCATCTGCAGAATTTCGTTGCGTTTCTTTTCGCCGCCGGAGTAACCTTCGTTTACGCCACGGTCACGGTAGCGTTCGTCCATTTCCAGAAGCTCCATCTTTTCGTCGATGAGCTTCTTGAATTCGGCTTCTCCGATTTCGGGCAGGCCCAAGAAGGCCCGCTTGCTGTTCAGCGCCATCTTCAGGAATTCCACGTTGTTTACGCCGGGAATTTCCGTAGGGTACTGGGTGCTGATGAACAGCCCGCTGTTGGCCCGCTCGTTGATTTCCATCTGGAGCAGGTCCTTGCCGTCTAAAGTGACGGAACCGCCATCTACGTGATAGGCGGGGTGACCGGCGATGACCTTGGAGAGGGTACTCTTACCGGAGCCGTTTGGGCCCATGATGGCGTGGACTTCTCCCGCCTTGACTTCCAGATTGATTCCTTTCAGAATCTGGGTTCCGTCTTCGATGCTTGCCTTTAAGTCTTTAATGGATAACATGGATGAGCCTATCCTTGCTGCTGATAATTCTGTCTGCAAATTGGTTGATGTCGATGCCGCCTTTCTTGTAGGAGGCGTCCAGTTTCTGTAATTCCTGCGTGAACGCGTAAAGGTCCATGCGCTTTTGGATTCCTTCGGCGCTGTCCAGCTGGATGTTCTTTTTCTCCCTGTCGCAAAAACGCAACATGAGCACCATGAGGGTGTCGTAGAACTCGTTGATTTCCTTGGGCGGTGTCCAGGTTTCTTCGGGCAGGCCTTCCATAAATAGCTGGCCCTGCCTTGGCAGGATTTCGTAAAGCGTTTGCGGCGAAAAATAGCCTGTTTCGGCGTAGTGGGCGATGGCGGTGTTCACGAATTCGTCTACGACGGAAGATTCCAAAAGCTGGATGCCGCTTTCGGCCAGGTTCATGTCAAAGAATTCGCAGGCCCTGTCCAGCAACGTGGGGTTTCGGTACAGTAGGTTTGCAAATCGGATTTCCAGGGGCGGAATCAGGTTCCACTGGACCATGGCCGCTTCTTCTTGAAGGACTTCTTTCGCTTGTTCCTGTTCGGCGGAAGGCTTGTGCTTCACGTGGATTTGCTGGACGTCGTTTAAGGACCTGCTGGTGTCGAAACGCTCCGAAAGGAGCTTTACGTACTGGTTCCGAAGTTCCGTGTTCCCGATGCTTTTGATGAGGGACTTGGCGTAGGTGATAAAGCTTGCCCGAGCCTCGATGCTGGAAAGGTCCTTCATGTGGGATAGGTAGCTGAGCCAGTCTTCGGCATTCTTCAGTTCGTCGCGGAAGGCGTCTGCGCCCCGCTCGTTCACGAAGTTGTCGGGGTCGATCTTGGTACCGTCGGGTCTCGAAAGGGCAAATACCTTCGGGCGGATTCCCTTGGGGAGCACGATTTCCAGGGAGCGGAGGGTGGCCTTTTGGCCTGCCGCGTCGCCGTCGAAGACCAGGAAAGCGGTTTTTGCATAGCGAGAAAGGATGCTGGCGTGGTTCTCGGTAAGGGCAGTGCCCGAGGCCGCCACCACGTTCTGCACGCCGCCCTGATAAAGGCTTATCAGGTCGAAGTATCCTTCTACGATGATGACCGCGTTTTCTTTGGCGATGGCGTTCTTGCTGTGGTTCAACCCGAAAAGGATGTCACTCTTATGGTAAAGGATAGTTTCCGGGCTGTTCATGTATTTTGCCGGACTCTTGCCGGAAAGGTCGCGCCCTCCGAAGGCCACCACCACGCCGGAAATGTTTTGGATGGCAATCATCAGGCGGTCCCGGAACTTGTCGGAAATACCGCCGTTCTCCTTTTCTACGGCAAGGCCCGCCTTGACGCATTCCTTGGGAGAGAACCCTTTCTTGGCGGCGTAGCCTACGAAACCTTCGCGGCCGTCGGGAGCGTAGCCGATGTGGAACTGCTTGCGGGTTGGTTCGGAAATATGGCGGCTGTTCAGGTATTGAAGAGCCTTGGGGCTGCGGGTCAGCTGTTCTTCGAACCACTCACAGGCCAGTTCGTTCAACTTGCGGACCAGTTCACGCTCTTCGGTGATTTCGGCTCGTTCGGGGTTGCCCACGTTGGGCAGCTCAAAACTGCAAAAATCCGCCACCCATTTCACGGCGGCGTTAAAGTCGATTTTTTCGTGTTCCTGCACGAACTTGAACACGTCTCCGCCGGCACCGCAGGCAAAGCACTTGTAGATGCCCAGGGTGGGGTTTACATACATGGAGGGGGAGTGGTCGTCGTGGAAGGGACACACCCCAACGTAGCGTCCGTTGCCCGACCTTTTCAGGGGCAAAAACTGCTCAATGACGGCCGTGATGTCGGCTTCGGATTTGAGCTGCTGGATGACTTCGTTAGGGTAGAAGGGCATGGCCCAAATTTAGCTTTTTACGTTTGAAAATCTAATGATTCCGTATTCTTTTCTATATTTGTTTGCGATGAAGTTACCTGTGGTGTGTATTATCGGACGGCCCAATGTCGGGAAGTCCTCTCTTTTTAATCGGATTTTAGGCCGCAGGGCTGCCGTGGTTTCTGACCGTGACGGTGTGACTCGCGATAGGCATTACCAGAACGCAAATTACAAGGGCCACGAGTTTACGGTGGTAGATACCGGCGGTTTTTTGCCGGACGATACCATCGATGTCCTGGCCGATAGTGTCCGTACCCAGATTTTTAACGCCGTTGAAGAATCGGACCTGGTCCTTTTTATGGTGGATGTTCGCGTAGGCATTACCAAGTTGGACCAGCAGTTTGCAAGGCTTATCCGCAAGTTGGACAAGAAGGTGATTCTGGTGGCCAACAAGAGCGAAAACCTGGGCGACCGTCAGGAAAGTTACGAGTTCTTGAAACTGGGCTTTGGACAGCCTCGTACCATCAGCGCCTTGACGGGCTATGCCTGCCTTTCTTTAATGGATGAAATTGTCGCAGTGCTTCCGACCCCTGTGCGTGGGGAACGGAAAGAGGAACGGCCCATCCGTTTCGCCATCCTTGGTCGCCCCAATGCAGGCAAGAGCACCTTGCTGAACCGCCTGATGGGCGAGGAACGGGCCGTGGTTTCGGACATTCCTGGCACCACCCGCGACTCCATCGATTGCACCTTTACCGTAAACGGCGTCAAGTTCGTGGTCACCGATACGGCGGGCCTTCGCAAAAAGGCGAAGGTAGAAGACGAGGTGGAAATTTTTAGCAACATGCGCACCATGGAAAGCATCCGCAGGTCGGACCTGTCGGTGCTTCTGGTGGACTGCACCCGAGGACTCCAGGTTCAGGACTTTAGAATCATTACCGAAATCCGCAAGGCGGGGAAGGGCTTGGTTCTTGTGCTGAACAAGTGGGATATTCTGCCCGACAAGACCGAAAAGTCCTTTGACCGCATGGTCAAGGAAATGCTGGAACGGGAACCCATGCTGGAATACGTGCCCATCCTTTCCATTAGCGCCAAGGAAGGCCTTCGCGTAAATCGGGTTATCCAGTCTATCCAGACGGTATATGCCAACTGCCGCCGCGTGCTGGGCCGTGACCGTGTGGCCGAAAGTTTTGCGAATTTCTTGCAAGAAAAGGCGCCTCCCAGCCACAACGCCCGTGTGGTGGCCTTGACCCGAGCCTGCCAGATTCTGGTGGAGCCTCCCGTGATTGCCATTGAGACCCGCACACCGGAATTGGTGGACGAATCTTACAAGCGTTACCTGCTCAAAAAGTTTTACGAAGAATTCCAGCTACAGGGTGCACCCCTCCGCTTGAATTTTGACCAGAAGTTAACCCTCAGAAAGGACGAAGAACTTGAACAGTTTGCTGTGTCTTCCGATAGCGTACTTGTTGGGGTCGATCCCCAGCGCGATTTGGATCGCAAAAATCGCGAAAGGTAAGGACTTTGACATTCGGGACTATGGTTCCAAGAATGCAGGTCTCACCAACACGTTCCGCGTGCTGGGCTGGAAACCGGCACTTCCGGTAGTGTTCCTGGATTTGCTCAAGGGTTTCTTTGGACCCTGGATTGCCGCACAGATGTGTGCCTCTCAGGTGGCAGCCGGTGGTGAGGATTATTCCCATTGGGTGCCGCTGGTGGCGGGCCTTCTGGTGATTTTGGGCCATAGTTTTACTTGCTTTGCCGGATTCCGTGGAGGCAAGGGCGTGCTTGCCGCTCTCGGTGTCTTTTTGGCCCTTTGCCCAATTACTGCCCTTGCGGCCTTTGGGGTGTGGATTGTCCTTACGGTTTCCACCAAGTATGTTTCGGTTGGGAGCATCGGCGCTTGCATTGCTCTCGGGGCTTTTGCCGTGATGGGCTACTTGAAGTTGCGGTTCCCGCCGGACAACATCAACCTGGGACTCATGATTACTTGCCTTATTGTGGCGGTTTTTGTGATTGTGAAGCACAAATCCAACATCAAGCGGCTTTTGAACGGCACGGAGAACGGATTTGGATCTAAAAGGAAGACTCCGAAGGCATAAATATTGTAGATTATTGATGTGTTGAGTTATTAGTTCTGAGTTCCGAGTTACTAGAAAGTTTTACTACGACATCTCTAGTAACTAGTAACTAGCCCGTAGGGCGTAACTGGTAACTAGAGTTTTAATTAGGGACGACAGTATGAAGGTTACAGTATTAGGAACTGGCGGCTGGGGACTTACCCTTGGTCAGGTGGTTTATGAAAATAAGTGCGAAGTCTCCTTCTGGACTAACTCGCAGGCCGAAGTGGATTTGCTTTCCACAGAACACCAGTACAAGGACAAGTTGCCCGGTGTGATTTTCCCGGCAGATTTTAAATACACTACCGACATGAACGCCGCCCTCGATAGTTGCGACATGGTGCTTATTGTGGTGCCCTCCCAATTTATGGGCGGTGTCGCTAAGAATCTCGGTAAGTGGACACCGGCCAAAGGTAAAGAACCCGTGGTGGTGTGTGCTACCAAGGGCATTCTCGAAGGCACGAACCAGCTCATGAGCGAAGTGCTATTGGAAAATGTTCCCTGGCTTACCGAAGACAAGATGGTGGCCTTTAGCGGGCCTTCCCATGCTGAAGAAGTGAGCCGCCATATCCTTACGGCCATTGTGGCTGCCTGCGTAAACGAAGAATCCGCAAAGTTTGTGCAGAAGGTTATGAGCTGCAGCTACCTGCGCGTGTACAGCTCTACGGATATTGTGGGCATTGAACTTTGCGGTTCCGTGAAAAACGTTATCGCCATTGCCTCTGGCGTGCTTTACGGTCTTGAAGCCAGCGGCAAGTACAAGATTGGAGACAATACCCGTGCAGCCCTCTTGACTCGCGGTCAGGCAGAAATGTGCCGCCTGGGCAAGGCCCTCGGGGCAAAGTCCGAACCTTTCGCTGGCCTTGCCGGTATGGGAGACTTGATTGTGACTTGCCTTTCCCAGCACAGCCGTAACCGCTATGTTGGGGAACACATCGGTAAGGGCGAAACCATTGAGCAGGTGCTTGCCGGCATGAAAATGGTGGCCGAAGGCGTGCCCACCTGCAAGAGCACCAAGGCCCTTGCCGACAAGCTGGGTGTAGAAATGCCCATTGTGAACTCCGTCCACGCCCTCCTTTTCGAAGGTAAGAAGGTGGACGAAGTCATCAAGGACATGTGGGGTCGCGAACTCAAGGAAGAAGTCTGGGGCTAGTCCTTTTTACTTCCGACTAGTACCACGGCACCTTGTAAAGCCTGGAACACCATGGGTATGTAGCCCAATAATGCTGCGGCAAGCACTGTGTCGGCAGGTATTCCAAGTAGCCCGGTAAAGAGGCTCACGTTTACGCCTTCGCGAATGCCGATGCCGTTGATGGAAATCGGGAGCATCGATACCGTGATGGTGATGGTCATGAATACGGTAATGGTAGCTATATCAACAGGGACACCTACAGCCTGGAAATAGGCGTAGTGTATGGCGATAGAAGAGAGTTGCAGCCAAATGGAATCCAGCCCCGAAAGCGCAAACGCTTTTTTGTACCCGCGGTAAATTGAAAAGGCGTCTTGTAGCTTGAGCAGGAAAGGAACCTTGCTCGTGAGTGTCCCGGGTAGCCTTATTTTATCTGAAAAAAGTCCACTGACGATAATGAATGCCGAAAGAACCGCTACAGCGCAGACCGCTCCCGTGTACAGGGCTGGAATCTGGTAGCGTGAAATTACGAAGGGAAGTGTTGCAAAAAAACAGAGGAACATGGCCAAGAGTCCCATCATTCGGGAAATGGCTACGGCTGCAACAGAATTGGCCATATTTCCAAAACGTCGCCCGAAGGCAATGGTCTTTACCGCATCGCCACCAAAACCGCTTGGAAGCAAATTGTTAAAGAAATACCCGAGGGCGATGTAGGCGTAGAAGGTGCGGAACTTGATTTTCTTTCCTTCGTCAAGCAGTAGCCCGCGCCAACGGTTGGCCTGTATGGCCATGCTGAACACAGTACAGGCGAGAATCAGGCCAATCCATGGGAGGGCGGTTGCTGTCCAGTGACCGCATACTTCGACAAAGGGAACTTTCCAGAAAATGTAGGCAAGGCCACCGAAACTCACGACGAATTTCAGAACATTTAGAAGAATCTTCTTTATCTTGCCTTGTTCCACGCTGTACCTTATTTTGCTGCAATTTCAGTTGCAATTTCTCGGATTTGCCTGGCGCTGTTTTCCCAAGTGAAATTTTTTACCCAAGCGTCAATTTCTTTGTCGTACTTACCCTTGTCTTCAATGGAGCTTTCCAGTATACGGGCGATACTTGCCGGGTCCTTCGGGTCAAAGTATTTTGCGACATTTCCGCCGACTTCGGGGAGCGATGAAACATTGGAGCAGGCAACAGGGGTTCCGCAGGCAAAAGCCTCGAGTACCGGGAGCCCGAAACCTTCGTAGAGGGACGGAAGCACAAACAGGTCGGCAAGGTTGTAGAAATTTACCAAGTCTTCTTGGCTTACCATACCGGCATGAATAGTGAGGTCTTCTAATCCGAGTTCCTTTTCTCGCGTGTCGCGGGTCCGTCCATCAAAAGCCTTGCCTACAAGTACAAGCCTGCAGTTTTCTCTGCCTTTCATCTGGGCGAACCCTTCCAGGAGCCCGTTTAGGTTCTTGTGGGGGAGTAGATTCCCTACATAGAGTATAATCTTCTTGTCGCGGGGAAGACTAAACTTGTCGTACAGGTATTCGATTTCGTTTTGGGGCTTTCGAATGAACTCGCTTCCGACGCCGAGGGGAACCACCGTCATTTTCGATTCGTCTGCTTTGTAGAATCGCAAAAGGTCTCGTTTGGTGCTTTCTGAGTCTGTGAGAATCCGGTCGGCACGTTTGCAGATAAACCAGAAGATGAATTTGAAATACAGGTGCACCAACTTCATGGGTAAGAATTCGGGATACACCAAGTGGGTGAGGTCGTGGACCGTCACCATCATTTTCCCACGATAAAAAAGCGGTATGTTGCAGTGGGGAACGTGCAAAATGTCGGCTTTTTGCTTGCGCAGCTTGCAGTATGGGAACTTGAGCTGTTCCTTGTAGCCGTAGATGCCGCACTTGAAGGGTATATGCGTCGGAACATCTCTGTACGCTTCCAGTTCTTTCGGATCACCGAGGGCTACGCTGTAGCCTACGTCACGCAACCAATGCTGGATACAGGTGCCGATTCCGGAGCGGTTCACCATGCGGGCGTCTATGGCGATTTTCGGGAAATCACCCATCGTGGCTCCTAGACCTCAGACCTGTAATGGTCAAACATTTTCTTGAGTGTTTTTCGAATGTCGGTGCCGTTCCAGTATTTTTGAATACGGCTATTGTCGGCGCAGAGGTAGAGCGTTTCGACTGGGCGGACTTTATCGGGGTCCACTACGATTTCAATATCGACTGGCGTTAACTTTAAGATTACGTCTTTCAACAGGTCTTCAATCTTGTGGGCGATACCAGAACCTACATTGTAGATGTCGAATTCGTTTTCGTTCTCAAGTAGCATGCGGTAGACGTGGACCACGTCTTCTACGTCCGAAAAATCCCGCCGGGCGCTCAGGTTGCCCACGAGAATCTTGCCGGGCTTGCCCGACTTGTCAATTTCGGCGACCTGCTTTACAAAGCTCGGAAGCGCAAAAGAGGTGGTCTGTCCGACGCCTGTGTGGTTGAAAGAGCGGGTGCACACAATTTTCATACCGTATTTCTTGCGGTATAGTTGTGCAAAGTTTTCTTGTGCGATTTTCGAGATTCCGTAAGGGTTGCTGGCCTCTAGCGGGTTTGTTTCCTTAAGCTTTGTTGCGCCTTCGGGAACGGCGTATTCTTCGGCGCTCCCGATTAAAAGTGTCTTTGCCTGCGGTGCATGCTTGCGGACAGCTTCTAGCAGATTCAGCGTTCCGTTTACGTTCACGCTGATGGTGTCGGCTGGGCTTTTCCATGAGGCTCCAACAGAACTGATGGCGGCAAGATTCACAACGGCGTCGGGTTTTGCGCCTTCGATGAGCGCTTCCACCTGGCCTGCGTTTAGCAGGTTCAGTTCGGGAAGGTCCGCCTGAACGACGGAATGTCCCGCGGATTCAAGTTCGCGGGTTAAATACCGCCCTACGAATCCAGAAGCCCCGACGATGACGACTTTCATCAAATCTTTCCTTCGGCAAGGAGCTTAATATCGCTTTCCACCATACGCTTGACCAGCTGTTCGTAGCTGATTTCGGGCTTCCAGCCGAGAACTTTCTTGGCCTTGCTGGCGTCTCCGATGAGCAGGTCCACTTCGGCGGGGCGGAAGAACTGCGGGTTCACCTTCACCACCACCTTGTCGGTTCCCTTGAGAGTGGCGTATTCGTCAACGCCTGTGCCGTGGAACTCAATTTCCATGCCAGCGGCCTTGAAGGCGAGCTGTACAAATTCGCGAACCTTGTGTGTTACGCCTGTGGCCACCACGTAGTCATCGGCTTCTTTTTGCTGAAGCATGAGCCACATGGCCCGTACATAGTCGGCGCTATGGCCCCAGTCACGGCTGGCATCCATGTTACCGAGCTCAAGTAGGTCTTGTTTGCCGGCCTTGATTTTTGCAACAGCGATAGTGATTTTGCGGGTCACGAATTCGGCGCCGCGGCGTTCGGATTCGTGGTTAAATAAAATACCCGAGCAGGCGAACATACCATAGCTTTCGCGGTAGTTCTTGATAATCCAGTGCCCGTAGAGTTTGGAGACTCCGTAGGGGCTGCGTGGGTAGAACGGAGTCGTTTCGTTTTGCGGAACCGCTTGAACCTTGCCGAACATTTCGCTGGTGGAAGCCTGGTATACGCGGGTATCGGGTTTGCACAGACGGACTGCTTCTAAAAGCTTGGTAACGCCGATGGCGTTGATGTCTGCCGTAGAAAGCGGTGTTTCCCAAGAGGTGGTCACAAAAGATTGTGCGGCGAGGTTGTAAATTTCGTCGGGCTTCGCAATTTCCATGGCACGCAAAAGCGATGCGGAATCAGTCATGTCGCCAAAGATGAATGTGACTTTTCCTTTGAGGTGCTCTGCGTTGTTAAAGTCAAGCTTACTTTTGCGGCGGACAAGCCCGTAAACTTCGTAACCCTTTTCAAGAAGGAATTCTGCCAGGTACGAACCGTCCTGACCTGTAATACCAGTAATAAGTGCGCGTTTCATATCCTAAAAATACATTTTTTTCGAGGGAAACATATAAATGAGAGATGAAAAAAATATATATTGAATATGTCTAGAATAGCAGGAGAAAATGTTATGAACAAGAAAATCGTTAAATTCCTGGCTGTAGTGGCAGTCCTTTCAGGAAGCTTGTTCTTTGGCTGTTCGACTTCCGATTCAGGAACGGACTCGTTTTCCAGCGAGGACGCACTTGTTTATCAGAAAAACGATGCTGCAAGAATGTGGTCACGAATAGATGCCCTCGGAATTGCGGGGTACTTCGATTCTCTTTCCCAAATGGAAAATGCCCCGGTTATTAATGTAGCCTCACTTGTCAATCGTCATTGCCCTATTCCGGCTCTTGCGATGGACGAAAATACGCGCTTTTTGGATGAGCTTGAATCCCTGTTCGATGAAGGTGAGCAGGTGAAGGGTGTTTGCGGAAATGCTCTCAAACTGAACGACGGTCAGGTGGCACCACTCGGTGTGAATTTGATTGATTCCATGAAAATCGGTACGGTGGAATTCTGGTTCCGCCCGAATGAGGATTTCTACGACAGGAACGCAAGAACCCTGATGGGTAACGACGGTGCCCGAATCCATTTCTTCTATAAGGATGGTGAACTTTATTTCCAGAAGAACCACCACAACCAGCACTTCTTTGTGAAAGGTAAAGCCAATCTGAAAAACGACTGGAACTTGATTGCCGGCCAGTGGGGTGACGGTTACATGAGCGTGTGGCTGAATGGAGAGATGGTCGCCTGCTGGGAACACGATAAGGGCTATGCTCCGGCAACGCGAGGAGTTCCGTTCGAAAACCTTGTCGTCATTGGCTATAAATCCGGATGCTGCATGGAAGGCGCTGGTCAGTATACAGGCATGACCACGTCCGGTGCTTTTGACCAATTCCGCATTTCGAACATCCCGCGTTACAAGATGCCGGACAACGTCGTTACCGAACCTGACTCGTCGGTAAGCGATGCTTCTGTTGTCGATACCATTCCGGTAGATACGCTTGTAAATGACTCTGTGCCTGTAGATACTGCTACAAACGATATGCTTGTCGCAGATACTACAGAGGTGGCACGACCGAGAAGGACTCTGTGCAAGAACCCTTGTGGTCGCTGCTGAATACGCATGGGGTTTCTCGCTATTTTGTAGATGTTACGCTTCCTGTGGCATCTTCGGTGGCCCAAAAATGTAACCCCCCGGCTCTTGCGATGGACGATATTACACTTTACCTTGATGAACTGGAAACAATTTTCCGCGAAGGCGAACTTGTAGAGGGCGTTTGTGGAAAGGCTCTATCTTTGAAGTCTGGCGAAGTAGCTCCGTCGGGGATTAACCTGATTGATAATATGGTCACAGGTACGGTAGAATTTTGGTTCCGCCCGAATGACGATTTCTTTGATGTGTCGGCTCGAACGCTTCTTGGAAACGACGATTCCAGGCTTCATTTCTTTGTGAATAATGGAACGCTGTACTTCCAGAAGAATCACACGAATAAGCATTTCTTTGTCAGTGCTCCGGTGAATCTGAAAAATGACTGGAATCTGATTGCCGGCCAGTGGGGCGATGGTGAAATGAGCCTCTGGTTGAACGGAGAAAAGGTGGCTAGTTCGGTGCATTCGCTTGGTTACGAAGCTTCTTCGCGTTCCAAGCAATATGCGAATTTGTTGGTAATTGGCTACAAGTCCAAGTGCTGCATGGAAGGTCCGGGCCTCAGCCAGGCGCTGACGACTTCCGGTGCATACGACCAATTGCGAATTTCGAACACAATGCGCTATTCGACTGCACGTCAGTAATCGAATTTCGTAAATTTTTTGTTGGAGAATCCCGGCTCCTGCCGGGATTTTTTAAATTGCAGCTATGGCTTTTGTTCACCTGCAAGTTCATTCCGAGTTTTCCGTTTTAAAATCATCGGCCCGTCTCGACGGCATATTGGAAGCTGCCGCTGCAGAAAATGCTCCTGCGGTGGCCCTTACCGACCATGGCGCCATGTTCGGCATCCTGGAAATCCAGACCCGCGGAAAAGACCTGAACAAGAAACGCAAGGAACAGGGACTCCCGCCAGTCAAGACCATCTACGGCTGTCATGTCTATGTGGATTCGCCAAGCGCAAACCAGAAAGACCCGACAACTTATGAACGACTAACCCTCCTGGTAGAAAACGATGTGGGGTATTACAACCTGCTTCGTATAGTGAGTTTCCGCTATGAAGATGGAGACCGCTGGGCCGAAATCCCGTCGGTCCCGCTGTCGGTGGTAAATGAACACAAAGAAGGCATTATCGCCATTGCAGGGGATTTCTTTAGCCGCTACGGTCAGAATGTGGCAGCCGGCCGTAACAGTGTTGCCCGGGAATACATAGAATCCCTAGACAAAATTTTTGACCGGGACCATCTTTACCTTTCGGTTTGCGATAACGGAATTCCCCAGCAGAAATTGCTGAATGACTACAATGTGCAGTTGGCTGGGGAGCTAGGCCGCGAAGTGGTGGCCGTAGCCGATGTCCATTATATTAAGCAAGAAGATGCCCAAGCCCACAAGGTTTTGCGCTGCATTTCTCTTAAAGAAACCCTGAACGATTTTACGGACAAACGGTTCCCTACGGATCAGTTCTATTTTAGAACCGAACAAGAGATGGTGGCACTGTTCGGCCACATTCCTGGCGCTATCGAAAACACGGTAAAGATTGCAGAACGCTGTAATTTTACGGTAAAAACCGGTATTGGTGATGAATATTGGCCCCGGTTTAAGATTCCCGAAGATTTTTTGGCCTCTGAGGAATACCAGAGTATCAAGGCCATCATGAAGGCGGAATACGATGCGGAGTACCCTGTTGTTCGCGAAAGGGAACTCAAGGGAGTTATCAAGGATAAAAAGAAAAAGGTGACGGCATCTTATTGTGCCGAAAAGGGAATTGCCGAAGATGCCCTGACCGACGAAGACAAGGCAGAAATTGAGCGCCTGTCCCAGCCTGAATTTTTTGACGACGACGACAATAAGGCTTGGGAGAAAAACGTTCGTCGCTGGTGCAAACCGGGTGGTGACGCCGATATCTACATTACGCACCTGTGTAACCAGCGTCTTAAATGGCGTTTCCCCAACGAAGATTTTAAGTTCCCTGCCCACGATACCGAAGTGGCAGCCCGCATGTACAAGGAACTGAACTGTATCCGCAACATGAACGTGGCGGGCTACCTCTTGATTGTGTGGGACTTTATCAACTGGTCCAGGGAACACGGAATTCCCGTGGGTCCTGGCCGTGGATCAGCCGCAGGTTCTCTTGTCACCTACATCATCGGTATTACCGACATTGATCCGCTGACCTTTGATTTGCTTTTTGAACGATTCCTGAACCCGGAACGCGTGTCCATGCCCGATATCGATACGGACTTTTCGGATAGGGACCGCGGTCGCGTGATTGACTACGTGACCGAAAAATACGGCAAGGAGTGCGTGGGCCAGATTATCACCTACGGTATGCTCAAGTCCAAGGCGGTGATTACCGATGTGGCCCGCGTTTTGGGTATTCCGCCGCAAGAAGCGAAAGCGATTACCAAGTTATTTCCGCAGCGGACTTTGAATTTCAGCTTGAAGCAGGCCTGGACGGGTAAAGACAAGAAAGGGAATAACCTGGAAGACGGTTATAGCCCGGAACCCCTGCAGGCCATGATCAATAGCCGTGCCAGCTACCAGAACCTGTGGGACATCGCCAAAAAGCTAGAGGATTTGCCTCGCCAGACAGGCGTGCACGCCTGTGGTGTGGTGATTACGCCGACTCCGATTTATAACCTTGCGCCATTGTACCGTGCCGCCCCTGAAGACACGCCGGTGGTGATGTACGACAAGCATTACGCCGAAGATATCGGGCTTTTGAAGATGGACTTCTTGGGCCTTATCAACTTGTCCATCATTCAAGACACGGTGAACATGGTCAAGAAAAACCGCGGCATAGAACTTGACATGGGCCACATTCCGCTGGATGACAAGGAAACCTTTGACCTACTGGGCAAGGGCATGACCACGACGGTGTTCCAGTTTGAATCGCCGGGTATGCAAAAGTATTTGCGTGAACTGAAGCCTACCCGAATTTTCGACCTTATCGCTATGAACGCCCTGTATCGTCCGGGGCCGTTGGAACAGATTCCCCACTTTATTGCCCGTAAGCAGGGTAAAGAAGAAATTGACTGTTACCACCCTGACTTGGAACAGGTGCTTGGCGAAACCTACGGTGTGATTGTTTACCAGGAACAAGTGATGAAACTGGCCCAGATTCTGGGCGGATACACCCTGGGTGGCGCTGACAATATCCGTCGTATCATGGCAAAGAAAATGCCTGAGAAGATGGAAAAACTGGAGCCGGAGTTTTTCAAGAAATGTGAAGCCAATGGCTATGACCATGCGTTGATCCAGAAGGTGTGGGATGCGGTGCTTCCGTTCTGCGGTTACGCCTTCAACAAGAGCCATGCTGCCGCCTACGCTTATGTGGCTTACCAGACCGCTTACCTGAAAGCACATTATGGCCCGGAGTATATGGCCGCTTCCATGACGTCGAAGATGGGCAAGACCGAAGATATCGTCACCATCATTCAGGAATGCAAGCGCTTGGGTATCCCCGTGCTCTCGCCGGATATCAATTCGTCTCAAGGGATTTTTACCGCCAACACCAAGCACCAGATTCTCTTTGGTCTTGCGGGAATCCGCAACGTGGGAATAGGCGTGGTAGAAGACGTGGTGGCGGCCCGTGAAAAGGGGGGCCCTTTCAAGTCTATCTTTGATTTCTGTAAGCGGGTGGCGGAATACCAAGGTTCCCTGAAAGAAAAGCGCCCGCCCCTCAGCAAAAAGACTTTGGAATGCCTGATTATGGCCGGCGCTCTTGATGGCCTGCCGGGGAGTAGGGCCGTGCTGATGGCCACGGTGGATAGGGCGCTAGAAGTGGCTGCCCGCTATCAAGAAGACAAGTCCAAAGGACAGATGTCTCTCTTTGATATGGGCGGGGCTGATTCCTCTATTTCTAACATTGCCGAAGTCTTGGAAGAAGCCGAGGAATGGGGCAGCGTAGAAATGCTCAACAAGGAGCGTGAAGTCCTTGGGCTCTGCCTTTCGGGGCACCCGCTTGACGAATT
>CALATK010000142.1 GCA_937891805.1 uncultured Fibrobacter sp.
GGTTATCATTCCGCCGGAAATTTTCGGTCTGGAAACCTTCGAAGGCATCTCCCTGGAAGGAAACCTGTACAAGTGCGCCGACAAGGCCAAGACGCCCCACTACCTGAGTGCCTTCCCCATCGATACCGAAAAGCCAGATTTTCACCGGCCCGAATTTTTCCAGAAAATCCTGTAAAACGCAACACCTACAACCTGCAGACAAACAAATGATTCACGAAATCGAGGACATGGAAAAGACCATTTCGGAACTGCTCCCGACGCGAAACGAAAAAGGCGACAAGCGGGCGCAAGGTTGCGCCCTGGTAATTGCCGGCTCCAAGGACATGCCTGGAGCAGCCGCCTTGTGCACCAAGGCTGCCCTCCGGAGCGGTGCAGGACTTGTAACCCTCGCCTCCCCGAGAAGGATTGTCCCCATCCTGCAAGCGAAACTTTCCGAACCCGTTTTTATAAGCCTTGAAGACCGTCGTGCTGGCGACACAAATTTTGCGAAATGCGCTCCCGACGAAATCGGCGGTATCGACGAATGCGACTTTCTGAAAGACCGCCATGTCCCGGAACTTTTGAAAAGCACAAAGTACCAGCAGGCGGTAGCCATCGGGCCGGGGCTCGGCCAGAGGCAAGAGACCCGGACCGCCGTCCGGAACTTCGTCACCCGCTGCAGCGTACCCATGGTCATCGACGCCGACGGTCTGAACTCCCTCACGGCAAGCGACCTGAAGCAGATAAACGCACCCGCCATCCTGACGCCCCACCGGCGGGAATTCGCAAGACTCTTCGGCGAACTTCCGCAAGAGGCCGCCGCGCTTCCCGAATTCCTGGCAGGAAAAGCGAAGGAATTTGGCAAGATTATCCTGCTGAAAAACAGTCCTATTCTGGTCGCCACACCCGAGGGAGAAATTTTCGCGGTGCCTGCCGCCAATTCCGGCATGGCCAAGGGCGGCTCGGGAGATGTACTTACCGGAATCATCGTGGCACTTTTGGCCCAGGGTTGCACGCCTGCAGACGCCGCTGTCTTGGGAGCGCTTCTACACCAGAAAGCAGGCCAAATCGCCCGTCAAAAACTGGGAGCTTTCTCCATGCTCCCCAGCGATGTCATTGAATGCCTGCCGCAAGCATTTCAATAAGGCAGCAGGCTCAAATATGAGGGCGTCCGTCGCAGCCCCTATTTAGTACCAGCGGCGTTCATCGCCGATGGTTGTACTCGGCCCGTGTCCAGGGAACACAATGGTGTCTTCGGGCAGCACCAATAATTTTTCCTTTATCCCTTTAACCAAGGCATCCTCGTCGCCGCCAAACAAATCGCTTCGGCCCCGGCTCCCGGCAAACAAAATGTCGCCCGGGAACAGGAGCGGAGGAACATCTTTCTGGCCGTTCACTTCGCCTGGATTCTCGCAATAGAAGGCAATCCCGCCAGGAGAGTGTCCCGCCACGTGAATCACCTGCAGGCGAATGCCCGGCACTTCCACGATGTCACCTTCGGCAAGGTAGTTTCCCAACGCAGGGGACGCCTCTTCCATAGGCAAGCCGAACATCCCACTCTGTTCCTCTTGCAGGTCCAGCAAGAAGGCGTCCTCTTCGTGGGCCTCGGGTTGCACACCGTATTTGCGGGCCACAAAGGCATTCCCTAAAACATGGTCCAGATGCAAGTGGGTGTTCAGGAGGTGCCGCACCTTCAGACCCTTCGCCTCGATGTAGTCCGCCAGGGCAGCCCGTTCCCGGGAGTTACTCACGCTAGGGTCTATGAGAATAGCTTCGCCGGTATCGCCACCCAGCACAAAGCCGTTCACGCCGAAAGAATTAAAGACGAACTGTTTTAAAAGCATAAGGAGAATGTAGCAATGTCTACTTTCCCACCAATTCCTGGGCCAGCTTTTTCATGCCGTTAAAATCCCACTTGCCGCTTCCTAGCTTGGGCACGCTCTCTATGCAGAAAACGGAACCGGGGAGCATCAGGGGCGGGATTCCCGACTTGCGGAGCCTGCGGGAAATGTCTTCGGCATCGCCGCCCTTGACCAGCAGCACAATGCGTTCGCCCTTGACGGAGTCGGGAACGGCAGTGACGGCAAATTCAAGACCATCGAGAACCTTGGTTTCGGCAATGCGGAGTTCCACCGCCGTCAAAGAAATCATCTCGCCGCCCAGTTTCGCAAAGCGGCTGTAGCGCCCGAGAATCTGTACAAAACCATCTTCCGTAATGACGCACTTGTCGCCGGTCTTGTACCAACGGCGGCCCTCTTTCTCAATGATTACAGACGCAGTCTTTTCGCCATCCTTCAGGTAGCCCTTCATGACCTGGGGGCCCGTAACCACAAGCATGCCTTCTTCGCCCTGAGGCAACACCTCGTTGGTTTCGGGGTTGATGATGGCGGCCACGGTTCCCGGAGGCGGAAGCCCGATGCTCGAGTGGTCGCTACACTTTTCCATGGTCAAGAAGTCATCCAGCAATACGTTGGGCGCATTAATAGTAGCAAGGGGCGTGAGTTCCGTGCAGCCGTAACCTTCGTAAATGTCCTTGCCGAACTTGAGCTTGAAGGTTTCCCGCATTTCGGGGCGGAGCTTTTCGGCACCAGCGATGATATAGCGGAGAGAATCCAGACACATGGGGTGGACCCAGCGGTTGATGGCGATAGCCCGCAAAAATGTAGGAGTACCCATCATAATGGTCGTCTTGTACTGGGCGCAAACCCGGGCGAGAGTCTTGATGTCGGTAGGGTCCGGGCAAAGCACCATAGGCACGCCATCCAGCAAAGGCATCATGAAGGTCATGGTAAAACCGAAGGAATGGAACAGCGGGAGCAGCGCCGTCATCACGTCTGTACGGCAGAGTTTCACCACGTAGTCGCACTGCTGGGCATTGGAAATCACGTTCTTGTGGGTCAGTTCCACTCCCTTCGGCGTGCCTTCGGAACCGGAACTGAACAAGATGACGGCGTCGTCTTCCAGCTTGGCGGAACTGAACCAGAGCCTGCGAAGGATTGCCGCAGGGCAAGTCAAAATGACAAGCGTCGCCAACAGACGGCCAAGAGTCGAAACCTTCTGTTCCTCTTCGTCCAAATAAATCAGGCGACACTTCTCGGCGACCTGGGCAAAGGCCGGATTCTTGCCGCAAAGCTTGTCATAAAAGGCGCGGGTCGTGACGACAGTAGAAAGTTCCGCCTTTTCCATACAGCCAAGAATGGTATCCACCGGGGCGGTATAATTCAGGTTGACAGACGTCTTGCCCGCGCCCAAGATGGAAATAATCCCGAGAGCGGCATCGCGGCTGGTGGGAATCATGAACCCTACGTTCTTT
>CALATK010000143.1 GCA_937891805.1 uncultured Fibrobacter sp.
CAAGAAGGGATCACCCAGGCAGGGAGACCCAGGTGATCCCTCGTGTTGTGGTGGATACGCTTGCGCGTATCCGGTGTGTGTGTTAGTTAAGGACTAGAAAGAATCCAGCTTGAAGCCGCCATTGCGGAGGAAAGCCGGCACATCGTAATCCACGCCGTTGGTCTTCAAGGAGCCTTCGGCATAGTTCGTGTTGCGGGGTTCTTCCACTTCGCGAGTAGGCATTTCAGCCATGGTCTGGCGGGTGTAAGCCGGAGTACCATAGTCACCGTTAGAGAGCTGGTCCATGTCGGCGATGCCGGGCATTTCTTCCGTTTCAGGGAGCGTTGCCGTAGCAATGCCTTCGGGCATCATCTTCTCTTCGAAGGCAGGGGCCTGTGCGTTGAACTGTGCAGAGGCAAAGTCTGCGGCAGGAGCCTGGGCTTCGGCCTGGGGAAGAGTGTCCATAGGAATGGTCAGGGACTCACCAGCAGGCATGGCGACCGTCGTAGGCTGAGCAAGAGCCACGAAGTTGGTAGCCGTCGGGCGCGGAGTCGCCGCTACGGGCTGGGTCTGCTGAAAGCCGGCCGAACCACCGATGGAGTTGACCAGGTCCTGCATCTTGGGAGCGGCAGGGGCCATAGGCACGTCGGCTGCGCTTGCGAACATGGGCTTCATCTCGGAACCAGAAGTTCCGCCACAACCGGTGGCGATAACGGTGATGCTCACCTTGTCGCCCAATTCCGGCAGCAGGATGTCACCCACGATAATGTTCGGGTCGCCCATTTCACCCACGGCTTCGTAGAGGTGGTCCAGGGCTTCTTCGTGTTCCAGCATGGAGTAGTTTTCGCCATGGGAAACGTTCACCAGCACACCGGAGGCGCCTTCCACGTTCACTTCTTCCAGAAGCGGAGAAGAAAGGGCCATGTCTACAGCCTTGACGCCGCGACCTTCGCCTTCGGCAATGCCCGTACCCATAAGGGCGGCACCGCCATTGGACATAACCGTCTTCACGTCGGCAAAGTCCACATGGATAAGGCCATGACGGAACATGATACCGCAAATGCTGCGGACGGCGTTGCCGAGAATTTCATCGGTGAACTTGAAAGCGCTTTCCAAGGTCATCTTCTTGTCCGTACTTTCTACGGTGGCGGCAAGCTTCTTGTTGTCCACCACAATCATGGTGTCCACGGCCTTTCTCAGGGCCTGGATACCGCTTTCGGCATTGCGCTTGCGGACAGGACCTTCGTAGCGGAAGGGCTTGGTCACCACGGCAATCGTGAGAATGCCCAGTTCCCGAGCCACGGCACCCACAATCGGAGCAGCGCCCGTACCCGTACCACCGCCCATACCGGCAGTGATAAAGACCAGGTCGGCACCCTTCATGGCTTCCTTCAGGTCGTCCACGTTTTCTTCGGCAGCCTTGCGGCCCACTTCGGGCTTTGCTCCGGCGCCGAGATTCTTGGTGGTCTTCTGGCCAATGGCGATCTTGTGGTCCGCCTTGCTCAGGTCCAGAGCCATGGCGTCGGTATTGACGGCGTAGTATTCCACGCCTTCAATATTCATGTCCACCATGCGGTTCACGGTGTTACCACCGGCGCCGCCCACGCCAAAGACCTTGACCTTCGCGTTGTTGAGGGTTGATTCATCCATCACGATGTGTGAGGTTGGGGTTATGTCGAATTCACTCATAGTTTGTCTCCCTGTTGTGAGTGGTTGTTTTGTTTTAGAAATAATTTTTTAGGACGTCCTTGAACCATTGAAGGCTCTTTTTCATGGACACCGAAATCTGCTTGCCGGTTTCACGGCGCTTTTCCTTGCGACGCTGCTTGGCGGCATACAGCAACAGCCCGATTCCCGTGGCATAAGACGGATTGGAATCGCTCTGTACACCACCGACTTCCCGAGGGTGGCCGATACGCACGGACTTGCCGAACACCTTTTCGGCCACGGTATCGATACCGTCCAGGGCGCAGCAGCCACCGGTCAAAACGATACCGCCGTTCAGCAGCACATCCATATTGTGCTTTACCAGGCCCTTTTGCAAAAGCTTGAAAATTTCCGAAATTTCTCTGCGCGCCATTTCTTTTC
>CALATK010000144.1 GCA_937891805.1 uncultured Fibrobacter sp.
TCATGTAGTTCTCGAAGCCGATGCGGAGCGCGATGGAGAGGCCGATGGCAGACCACAGGGAGTAGCGGCCGCCCACCCAGTTCCAGAATTCAAACATGTTGGCGGTGTCAATACCGAATGCAGCGACGGCCTCGGTGTTGGTGGAAAGAGCCACGAAGTGCTTGGCGATGGACTTTTCGTCGCCGTTGAAGGCCTTAAGGACTGCGGCCTTTGCGGTTTCGGCGTTGGTCATGGTCTCAAGAGTCGTGAAGGTCTTGGAAGCGACAATGAAGAGGGTCTCTTCGATGTTCACCTTCTTGAGGGTTTCGGCCATGTGAGTGCCGTCGATGTTAGAAACGAAATAGACTTCCGGGGAGTATTCGCCGGCAATGGGCTTGTCGGCATACGGCTTGAGGGCTTCGGTGACCATCACCGGACCGAGGTCAGAACCGCCGATACCGATGTTCACCACGTACTTGATGGACTTGCCGGTGTGGCCTTTCCACTTGCCGCTACGGACCAGGTGGGTGAAGTCTTCCATGTGCTTGAGAACTGCGCGGACTTCGGGCATAACGTCCTTGCCGTCGACGCAAATCGGGTCATTACCCTTGTAGCGGAGAGCGGTGTGGAGCACGGCGCGCTTTTCGGTGGTGTTAATCTTTTCGCCGGCAAAGTACTTCTTGCGCATGTCTTCGAAACCGGCAGACTTCAGGAGGTCCTGGAGCTTGGCCATGGTTTCGTCCGTGATGATGTTCTTGGAGTAGTCCAGGAAGAGTCCGCAGGCTTCCAGGCTGAACTTCTCGGCACGGGCCGGGTCCTTCGCGAAGAGTTCCTTCATGTGCCAAGTCTTTGCGACTTCGGCGTGGGCCTCGAGGGCCTTCCATTCCTGAGAATCAGTCAGTTTCGACATAGATTAATCCTTTCCGCAAGCGCGGTTATTTGTTGCGGGGCTAAATATAAAAAAATCACTCCAAAGTTTCACGAATCTGCTGGACAAAGGCCATTTCTTCCGGAGATACATTGCTCTCGTTTTTATCTTCGCGGGAGGCATTTGCTACTTTCAGCATAGATTCCAACACTTTGCTCTTGAACTCGGGACTTTGCTCCCTAAGGGTTTCCACACAAGCCGTCGCACGTTCTTTTGCCGATGAAAACGAGCCATAAACCTTATTGAAGTCATCCCAAGAGACATCGGGGGTCAGTTCGTCGTGAATTTGGTCCAAAGTATCACTTTCCGCCTGTGTCGCAGAAGAAGAGCCTGGCAAAAGAATTTCCGTTTCGTTCTCGTGAAAAAGGCAAGCCACCTGCCAAGATAGGACCAAAAGCGCCAGATTCGGATTCATTATAGACCTCATGATTTTCTGTACAAATAATAAAAAAGTTTCCAGTTACTAGTTACTTCGCCCTTCGGGCTAGTTACTAGTTTTTGACGTTACAAGAGTCTTGTTTCAGAGTAACTCTAGTAACTAGTAACTTAGAACTCGAAACTCGCATCATTTTTTACTATATTTCCCGCCATGGCATACGTAGCAATGGCCCGAAAGTGGCGCCCCCAGTCTTTCTCCGACATGGTCGGACAGGAACACATCGCAAAAACCCTCCAGAACGCAATCGAGGGCGGCCGCCTGCACCATGCCTTCCTTTTTACCGGCACCCGCGGAGTCGGCAAGACCACCAGTGCCAGAATCCTCGCCCGCACCCTGAACTGCAAGGGCGGCGACCCGCTGCACCCCTGCGGTGAGTGCGACAGCTGCAAGGACATTGCCAGCGGCAACCCCATGGACGTCTACGAAATAGACGCCGCCTCCAACACCGGCGTCGAAAACATCCGCGACGTCATCGAGCGCGTGCAGTACCCGCCGGTCATCGGCAAGTACAAGGTGTTCATCATCGACGAAGTCCACATGCTCTCCACCGGGGCCTTCAACGCCCTGCTCAAGACCCTCGAAGAGCCGCCCCCGCATGTGATTTTCATCTTCGCCACCACCGAGGTGAACAAGGTCCCCCAGACCATCCTCAGCCGCGTGCAACGTTTCGACTTCAAGCGGCTCACCATGGAGCAAATCCGCAGCCGCCTGCGCTATATCTGCGAGCAGGAACACATCAACGCCTCCGACGAAGCCCTGGACATCTTTGCCGAAAAGGCCGACGGCTCCATGCGCGACGGCCTCACCTACTTTGACCAGGCCTACGCCTTTACCGGCAGCGACATGACCGCCGAATCGGTGCGCTCTATCCTCGGGATTCCGCCGGTGGAGCTGTTCTTCTCCCTTATCCAGGCCATCGAAAACCACGACCTGAAGGGCTGCTTCAAGATGGTGGACGACGCCGTGAAAATCGGGATCGAGTTCGCCCCCCTGCTGGACGGTTTCGGCAAGTTCCTGCGGAACATGATCTATAGCCGCCTGGACGCCTTCACCGCCGACGAGCTGAACATCACCGAAGAGCTATTCACCAAGTACAAGAGTTCGGCCCAGGGTATCGGCAACGGCGACCTGCTCCGGCTGAGCAAGATGCTCATCGACCTGCAGGCGAACCTGCGCTACAGCACCAACCCGAGGCTCGTGGTAGAGACCACCTTCGCCCGCATGGCCTGGCTCGACCGACTCACCGACCTGAAACGGGCGCTAGCCGCCACCAACGATCCCAAATCCGCCGCCGACGAGGCGGTAAAAAAAAAAGTAGCTGAAGTCGCCCAGGCCCTGGAGGCAGAACCAACTCCGGCTCCCTACAGCGACCCCTTCGAAAACTACCAGGGCACCGGCAGTAGCGCCACCTATTCCCGCTACGAGATTGCCGCCGCCTGGCCCTCCATCTGCGCGGGTTTTGCCGACGACGGCGACCTGTATTTTTCGGCGGCCATGGCGGGCACCGTCCTGGAAACCGGCGACCCCCACGAAAACCCCTTCCCCATCGCCCTTACCTTTGTGGGGGAAACGTCAAAAAATGACTCTTGGAATTTCCAGCAGCTGCAGGAACACCCGGAATTCATGACCCGGCTGCAGAACGTGCTCGAAGACAAGCTCCAGACCAAGATTTCCCTTTCGGTCAAGACCCGCGCCTTTACGGAATCCGAACGGATTATGCGGGAAAACGCCAAGAAGACCCCCTACCAGCTGGATAAGGACAGGGAGCCCCTTTTTGAGAAAATCGAAGAAATGTTTGCCGCAGAATTGGTATATTCTGTAGCGGTGAAAAAAGAAACGGCCAGCATGGCCCAAGACGACTTAGAAGAAGACAACGACAACTAGAAAGGAGTTCATGCCATGGACATGAGTAAAATGCTGAGGGACCTTCAGAAGATGCAGAGCAAGATGATCAAGGCGCAAAGCGACCTGAAGGCACAGAGTTTCGATGCCGAAGCGGGCGGCGGAATGGTTAAAGTCGCCATGAACGGCCGCGGGGTCCTCACCATGATCAAGATCAACCCCGATGCTGTCGACAAGGACGACGTGGAAGCCCTGGAAGACCTGATTATGGCGGCCATCAACGCGGCAGTCAAAAAGAAGGACGACGCCACCCAGGAAAGCATCAGTGGCGTTACCGGAGGTATGAAAATCCCCGGCCTGATGTAGTCGGATATAGTGCCATTTATCCGCCAGAACGGGCGTTTTATCCACAAATGAATAGAGTCCCCCCATATAAAGGGGGCATTTTTGTTAAATTTGGCCCGTATTATTCAGTGGAGAACGAATGTCAAGGCAATTTGCTATCCTACCTTCCGTGGCTTTGGCGCTATCGCTCATGGCCCTGCCCGCCCTTGCCGGCCAGGCCTATACCCGCGAAGACGCGCTCAAGATTGCCATGGAAAAGTCCTCGACCATCAAGTCCGCCGAAGAGGAACTGGTCAGCGCCAATTCCCAGGTGGACGCCGGTTACGGAAACGCCATGCCCAGTATCGACCTGAGCGCGGGAATCACCCGCATTTTCGGGCTGGACGACGTAGAAAACAGTCATGATTTGGCCAATGCTGCCAACAACATGGAATCCGCCAGCGATTTCGACAAGCAGGTCATGGCCCCCGCCGTTGATGGCCTCATTTACGGCATGAAATCTCAGGGTTACCGCTGGCAATCCAATGTGGGCCTCACCGCCACCCAGATCCTTTACGCCCAGGGCAAGGTGGGAACCGGCATCGATATTGCCAAGATTTACAGGCGCTTGAAAGAAGTGAACCTGGAAAACGTGAAGGCCACCGTCAAGTACAACGTGGAAACAGCCTTTGACCAGCTGATTTACCTGGATTCCGCCGTGGCGATTCTCGAAGCGAGCATCGCCCAGACACAGCAGCATATCGACTACGTGAACGGCGCCGTAGAAAGCGGACTCGCCTCGGAACTGGACCAGATTCGCGCCCAGCTCCAGCTGGACCAGCTGAAATCCGAACTGGAAAAGACCAAGAAAAACCAGATTCTCGCCCGCAACGCCCTCTTGAACACCATGGGCATGGACTGGGAAGCCGACGTGCAGTTCAAGGGGGAACTCCGTGACCCGAATTCGAACCTGCCCTACCCCGACACCGCCATGGCCAACGTGAAAAAGCGCCGCAAGGAACTGGTGATGCTCGACCAGTCCGAAGAAATGCTCCAGAAGAACATTTCCATCGAAGAGGGCGGCTACAAGCCCACTATCGTGCTGGTAGGCGGCCTCAAGTACAGCAACAACAAGAACGAAATCCAGCAGTGGGACGCCCCCGACTGGGACAAGAACATCAACAAGTACGTGGGCCTGAACCTGACCATGAACCTCTTCAACGGTATGAAAACCAAGGAAGCCGTGGTCCAGGCGAAATCGAAACTGCGCGACACCCAGATCCAGAAAGAAACCGCCGAGCGCGGGTTCCGCATGCAGATCGAATCCTGCGCCAACACCCTGGAAGACGCCGTGCGCCAGCTGGAGCTCCAGAAGCGCCAGGTGGACCTGGCCAACCGCAACTACGAATTGACCGAGGCCTCCTACAAGGTGGGCAAGTCCACTCAGCTGGACTACCTGGACGCCTCCATGACGCTCCGCACCACAAAACTCAAGTACATGGAAGCGGTCTTGAACTGGAACAACGCCTACAACGCCCTTTTGCAGGCCACCGGAGAATATCAATAGGACAAAGATTATGAACAGCATCAAAAAGTACATCATCACCCTTTCTGCCCTAACGTTTGTCCTTGTCGGTTGCAAGGGCAAAGACGCCAAGGATAGTGCCACAGTGGCAC
>CALATK010000145.1 GCA_937891805.1 uncultured Fibrobacter sp.
CGGCAACATAGACGCCGGTTTCAAAGCCCTGGATTTCTACGTTTTTGAGAAGGAGGGGACCGATATTTTCGGTGTGCCCCAGGTCAATGCCGTAAATGCCCAGGCTGTCGCCGGAATACACCTTCACGTTCTTGATGGTGCCCTGCTGGGCGGCGTTAAAGCGGATTCCTACGGCACCGGCGTTCTTTTTACCCGTGCGGATGGTAATGTCGCGGATGGAGTTCCTGGGCTTGAGCCCCGGGCCCTCGCCGGTAAACAGCACCGGAGCCGGAAAATCGGGATTGGTGAACCCCTGGCATTCGTCGGCCAGGGCGATGATAGTGCCGCCGATGCTTGCACCCTGCAAAATGGTACGGCTGTAGGCCTGTTCCGGTTTTTCGCTGGCGGGCCAGGTCAGGGTGTTGGTCACCTTGTAAATGCCGTGGGGCAGATAGATGATATAGTCCCCGTTGGGGTGGTCGTTTAGCGCTTTCTGGATAGCCTCTGTATCGTCGGTCTTTCCATCGGCCTTGGCGTTATAGGGAGCCTTGGTCACGTCGACGACGTTGGAACCCAGAGGGAACGTCACCTGGGAAAATGCCGTGGTGGTCACGCTTAAAATCAGGACAAGACAAAACGAAAAAACACGAAACATGAAAACCTCGTTATACGCCCTAAAATTAAGTTTTTAAGGGCGTTTTTTGGAAACGCTTGCCTTGAAATGCCCCTGTTCTAGGGCTTGACCTCGCACTTTTCGTAAACGAAGGGGTTGTGGTCCCCCTGGACCTTGAATATACGGCGGTCCCGCTCGCATTCCCTTTCGGTGACGGGGTACATCTTGTCCCAGGCTTCGAACAGCTTGCGGTCCTGGCCAGAGAGCTTGATGCCGTAGGTCTTTTCCATGTAAAAATGCACCCTGGCAATCAAGCCCCGCACCTCTTTTCGCGGCTGGGCCTTTTTCAGCTTGAAATCCACGATGGTCTCGCACTCCCCATACATGGGCTCTGGATTGTTGGTCCACTGGGAATACATAAAGTTGCTCCGGTCCCCGTTGATTTCGCCGATGGCGGGGTAGAGGTTGTGCAGGTCCCCTTCCAGGATTTTGAACAAAGTATCGTTTGCGCTGCAGTTCTTGCGGCCGCCGTCCCTCCAGCAGGGCATAAAGTGCCCCATGTTGTGGGCGGTCACGATATGCTCCCATTCCACGGTCTCTGCCCGCTTGAAACTCTTGCGCCGGGGATTTTCCCTGGGCCTGAAGTTGCAGGTGCTGTAGTCCACCTTCTTCTTGTCGTTGTACTTGCAGCCGCAATAGATGGTCTCTTGCAGGTCGCCGTAGTAAATCCGCTTCATCTGCTGGCCCGCACCGCGGTAGTTGTAGTGCTGCGGAGGCGGCTCCTTATCGACGGCGGCAAGGGAAAAGGAAAAAGCGATGGCGGTAAGCGCAAGGGCGAATCGCATGGCAGAAAATGGACGTTGCTCGGCAAGTAAAGAGAACTGCCGCACCGCCTTTCGGAATGTGGAAATAAAAAACATAGGTACAATCCGAATATAATAAAAACACGTCATTCCGACCCTGAACTTGTTTCAGGGGAGGAATCCAGGCCCGAGGTTCCTTAAACGGTGCATTGTTCTCGAGTGGTTGGTAGGGGAAAGCCTTCCCCTGGCTCGCATTACATTGCTCGCCACCCCTTCTGCGGGGGACACCCCCGCAACGCCCCCCTGCAATAAAAAAACTACATTTGTGCCCATGAATTCCGCAGGCATGCAATATCTGGAGTCAAGACTGATGTTCGGGATGGTTCCCGGTCTGGAATCTACCTTCAAGATTTGCGAAGCCTTGGGGAATCCGCAAAAATCTTTCCGCACTATCCATGTGGTAGGAACCAACGGCAAGGGCTCCTGCAGTTATTACCTGGCTGGGGTGCTGCAGGCCCACGGAATCAGGGCCGGGCTCTACACCAGCCCCCACTTGATTAGCCTGCGGGAACGGATTCGGGTGAACGATGTGCCCGTATCTGATGCCGATCTGGACCGGCTCTTTTTGCAGGTGAAGGCTGCCGCCGAAATTGCCCATGTTGAGCCTACGTTCTTCGAGGTGGTAACCGTGGCCGCCTTCCTCTACTACAGGGAGCAGGGCGTGCAGGTGGCGGTTCTTGAAGCGGGCATGGGCGGCCGTCTGGATTCTACAGCTGTTGCCCGCGGGAACATTGCCGTTGTCACCAGCATCGGGCTGGAACATACCGAAGTCCTGGGCGCCACCGAAAGCGCCATTCTGCGGGAGAAAATGGCGGTGATGCCGCAAGGGACGGCACAAGGGCCTGATGGAACTGCGCAGGCCAAGACCTTCATCGTGGGCGGCCTTTCTCTGGAACTGCTGCAGGAGGCAAAAGACTTCGCCGCCGCGGTCGAGGCGGAAATTCTGGTTCCCGAAATCCGCGAAGACATTGAACTGCCCAACTTGGGACGGCATTATGTGGAAAACGCAAGCCTCTCCCTAGCGGCGGCGGAACTGTTCTTGCGGCAGGCGGGTGAGGACTTTTCGAATGCAATGCCCTACAGCGACGGTCTTGCTTTGGAGACTTTGAAGACCCGCTCCTGGCCAGGCCGCATGCAGCAACTTTTTGACGGCAAAGGATCGCTCCGCTTTATTCTGGACGGCACCCACAATTCCCATGCGGCAAGACGCCTGGCCGAAACTCTGGACCGCTACTTTCCGGGCCAAAAGTTCCCCTGTGTCTTTGGTGCCCTCAAGGACAAGGACGTAGAGGAAATGCTCAGGTTCCTTGTGCCCTACGTTTCGGAGTGGCACCTGGTCCGCACGCCCTACGAGCGTTTCCGCGAACCGTCGGAAATCGCAGGCATCTTGGAGAAGATGGGGGCGGTAGTCGCCTCTATGGGTCCCCTTTCCCGCGAGGTACTGGACAGCGTTTCGGACAAAGTAAAATCGCCTGCTCTGGTGACGGGGTCATTGTATATGATAGGGGAGGTCATCGACCTCCTGAAAAATGACTTTGACGGTCTCGCCTTTTTCCGCAGCCTCACAAAAGCCACCAATGAACACCGGTAGCAGGCTACACGAATTCTCCCATCTGTCATCCCCGCTGTCATCCTGGAGCGCGTAGCGCGATAGGATCCACCCCAATTTGTCATGCCCCGTCATCCTGGAGCGTAATAATAAGGCGGAGCCATACTATTGCCTTTAGCCCCGTGCTTGACACGGGGGACGGGATCCAGTCCTTTTTTAACAAATCTTTCCCTCGATGTGTATCTTCCCTCGAGAACAGAATCACTTCGTTCGACTGTTCTCTCGGGAAGCACACATCTCGGTCAAAAAAATAAGCGTTGGCTTTGGACTACAAGTGTTTTTTCGGGTAAGAATATTTACTATAGGTCCGACCTGTTATTGCCGGCGGAAACTCTTGTGACTGTTAGTCCCTGCGAGTTTCCCCCGAGATGTCATCCCCGCTGTCATCCTGGAGCGAAGCGATAGGATCCAGGCCGAAAATACCCCTCGCTCCAGTTTTTTTCAAGCCCGCTGTTTGGCATTCCCAAAAAAATATATAGATTACAGACAAACAACACTCTCAAAAAGGATTGGGCATGAAAAAACTGTTCACAGGTCTTTCTTTTATCGCTATAGCGGTGTTTGTTGCCTGCGATGGTTCGGGAACCAACGCCAACAGCGAACTCCTGGGAAACTCCTCGAATTCTTCTTCGGAATCGTTCGACGAATACGACGGCGAGGTAGAGTATGTCGAGGACTTGCCCAAGTGCACCGCCAAGAAGGATGAAAAGGTCTATTACGTAGAGGATGAAGACATTGCCTACACCTGCAGATACGATGAGGACGAGGAGGCTGGCGAGTGGATTAATGCGTCCGAAGGCTCGGACGGCTCGTCAAGCTCTGACGAAGCTGACGAAGGCAAGTCCAGCGCTTCCGAAGAGCCGGAATCCAGCGGTTCCGAAGGCGTGGAAGGCTCGGACGGCTCGTCAAGCTCTGACGAAGGCAAGTCCAGCGCTTCCGAAGAGCCGGAATCCAGCAGCTCCGAAGGCGTGGAGGGTTCATCCGCAAGCGTCTCTGGAGAAATGGTTTCTTGCGACATCCCTGGCGTCATGGGTGAATGTATGGAATACCCTGTCGGAAGCGACGAGGCTGCGCAAATGACAGAGTTTTGTGTGAGTATGCTTGGTGGAACGCTGGGCACGGGCTGTGCCGCTTCCACCCGCGACTCTAGCGTTTACGACGCCATGGCCAACACCCTGACGGACCTGCGCGACGGACAGACCTACAATACGGTCACCATCGGCACCCAGACCTGGATGGCCGAGAACCTGAATTACGCCTACACCGGTGTTCCCTTTGATAACGGCTACTATACCTCCGATTCCACCAGTTGGTGCTACGGCGACGACCCCGCCAACTGTGCCAAGTACGGACGCCTGTACACCTGGGCCGCAGCCATGGACAGCGTTGGCACGTGGAGCACGAGCGGCAAGGGCTGCGGCTATGGCAAGACTTGTAGCGTCGCTTCGGCGGGTTCAGTGACCTTGGTGCGGGGCATCTGCCCCAAGGGCTGGCACCTGCCAAGCCATGATGAATGGGAAGCCCTGTTCACGGCGGTGGGCGGTTCTTCTACGGCGGGTTCCAAGCTGAAGTCCCAGACTGGTTGGACGGCGTATAGTGGCATTACCAACGAGGATGCCTTCGGGTTTTCGGCGTTGCCTGCTGGCGGCAGGTACCGCAAAGGCAACTTCGACTACGATGGCTACTACGCGAACTTCTGGAGTTCTACGGAGGACGATAGCTACAGCGCGTACTTCATGCGCCTGTACTACGACTACGACAATGGGTACCTGTACGACTACTACAAGTACTTCGGGTTTTCAGTTCGTTGTCTCCGGGACTAGGTAATAGGTTATAGGTTGTAGGTCTTAGGGTCGCAGGTTACAAGATGTGTCATCTTGACGGCCTAGCCTTTTTCCGCGTTCTCACAAAAGCCACCAACGAACACCGATAACTACAGCTTGAACAAGTCCGCGTGTGTCCCCGTGCGGGTCAGTTCGAGAATGAGAATGTCGTCTTTCTTCTGATAAATTAACAACCAATCGGGGCGTATGTGCAGTTCGCGGTGCCCTGTCCATTTCCCGCTGAGAGCATGATCGTGAAGTTGTTCCCCTAGCGGTTCGTCGTTGGCGAGTTTTGAAACAACGGAGTATAATTCCGCCATATCGTAGTTTCTTTTTTTCGCACGTTTGAGGTCCTTCTTGTATTGAGATGTCCACTGAATCTTATATGGTTGATTCTTTTCTACCACAGTTTCATCTCCTGAATGGCTTCATTGAGGGTGTAGGTCTTAACTTTTGACGGGTTCTTCCTGTATTTCTCGATGAGTTTGTCGCCCTCTTTCATGGCCTTGATTGTCTCGCGGTTTGGGCGGTCAATGCCTATTTCGAAGGGGATTTTTCCCTCGCGCAGGACTTGTTTGGTGAACACGTTGTAGAGTCCGGAAATGGTCATCCCGACTTTTTCGCAGAAATCGGCAATGCCTTTTTTATCTTCGTCGTCCAGTGTGATTGTCAGGTTGGCCATTTTTTACCTCGTTTGTGTGAAAATTGCGTGTGTTTATGTGAAATATACATAAAAATCACATGAAATACAAGGTTATAAGTGTGGATTACACATTTGCCAAACTCTGTTTTATTGGCTACACGAACTCTACCACGAGTTGTTTGCCGAGGGCATGGGCTAGCTTGTAGAGCGTTTCTACAGACGGTGATCCCTTGGGTGTTTCGAAACGCTGATAGGCCTGCGGGGTGATGTTTGCCCGCCTTGCCACATCGCTTTTCTTTTGACCTCTGCGGGCTTCGAATAGCTTGTATGCAATCTCGATTCGCGGGGAAAGTTCGACCGCATAAAGTCCCTTGTCGATGTCGGGCGTCGTCTTGGGTAAAATCATGGTGTTGCCTAGATCCAGGTCGCATTCCATGGCACCGTCAAGGGCGTCTTTTGCCTGCCTGAGCGCTTCTTCTTGCGTGTTGCCGAAGGCGTTTACATTGGGCAAATCGGGGAACGAAACCACGAAACCCATGTCCTTGTCTTTTTCAATTTTTGCTGCGTAATTCATGATTGCCTCTACTGGTCAAACAACCCCTTTTCTTTAAACTTCATAGATTAAAATACAATAAATTTATTTATTTGTCAATAAATAAATTTAATCATACCTCCGTTTTCAGGGTGTCCTCTATATAAGACGGAGATGTAGGCCGAAAAGAGCCTTGTAAAGAAACTTTTTACGGGAAAAGAATAGTTCTTTTTGAAAATGTTAGACAAATCTGCTTTTTTTTTCTTACATTCTGGCGTAAGCAAATTACAATCTTACGGAGAAAATTATGAGAAAACAGTTCAGTATGTCGCTTAAGAGTCATGTCATTGCGAGCACCCTTGGGTGCGTGGCAATCTCTTTCCCGCTGTTCCTTACCGCTTGCGGCGACGACAGCTCGTCTTCTCCGAGTTCGGAGGAAACGTCGTCGGACTCTTCGTACAGCGAACCTGCGTCCAGTTCCCTTGAAGAGGAGGAAAGCTCTGATTCCCGCGACGAAGAAAGTTCCTCTAGCGAGGAATCTAGCGCTGTAGAAGAATCCTCCAGTTCTTCTGAAGAGCTGTCCAGTAGTTCCAGTGAACGCTATGCCTGGCAGCACCTGAACAAGAATCTGTCCTATGGAGAAATTACCGACGAAAGGGACGGCACCGTCTATAAGACCATCAAGATAGGGAACCACACCTGGATGGCAGAAAACCTGGGAAGGGGGTGCTCTGGCAAGTATGGTTGCTTGGATTATTATAGTGCTGATATATGCCCGTCAGGGTGGCATGTTCCAAGCAGGAAAGAATGGATGACCCTCTATGGTGAGGATGTGTTGGACGGTAAACTTTGGATAGAATCGGGCTGTACTAAAGAATCGGGCTGTACTAGTAGCGCATTGATGGAAAAAACAAACACAACAGGGTTTAGTGCCTTGCCCGGTGGGTATATGTGGGATGGAAATTTTCTTGGAGCGGGTCGCGAAATAGAGTTCATGACTGCAGACACAACAACTTGGAGAGATCCTTCTACTGGCCATACCTATACCAGACAAGTAGGTGTTGAAATTTCAGGAACCGATTCGGATCCCGGTATTAAGAGCATGGCTAGTACTTATTTGACCCGCAGTGTCCAATTTTATACCCGCTGCATCATGGACCCCGAGGGATTTGACTACATCGTGAACTATCTGAAAAAGGAACTGGCCGACGTTCCTGAAACGGCTTGCAGCGAGGCTCTAGGTGGCAAAACTGCGTATGTCGGTTATAGTTACAAGAAGGCCGTGTGCAAGGAAGACGAGACGACCCACGAATGGGCCTGGGTAGAAGAAACCCTGGATTGGATGGTAAAGGAATAGAATGCCGAGGGGGAGGCTTCCCCCACATTAGGGGTAGAGATTGCTTCACTGCGCTTGCGCAATGACAAGTGTTAGGTAGTCTTTGCGGCTTTCTTCTGCTTTACGATTAGCACGATCAGCCAAATAAGGCCGGTCAAAATCATGAGGCTGCACAGCGTCTGGCCGCGGCTCATGCCGAACAGGTCCACGCGTCCAATGTGGGCGTCGGGCATGCGGAAAAACTCGATGAAGAACCGTGCGGTGCCGTAGCCTATCAGGTACAGGCAGGGCATCTTGTCGTGGAGGGCAGGAATGCGGCGCAGGTTGTAGAGCGCTACGAACAAAAGAACGCCTTCGAAAAGCATTTCGTAGAGCTGGCTCGGGTGGTGGAGCACCGGCGGGCTCACCAGGCTGTCCTTTGCCCGCGGGAACCACATGCCGATGGGGCTGGTGGTCACTTCGCCAAAGAGTTCCCCGTTGATGAAGTTCCCCCAGCGTCCCCAGGTGTAGGCCAGGGGTGCCAGCAGAAAGCAAAGGTTCAGGGTTTTCCACAGGTCCATCTTGTTGCGCCTGATACCGATGATGGTGAACACGGTGCCAAGGATTAGCCCCCCGTGGTAGCTCATGCCCGAAATACCCACGAAATGCCCGTTGCTCATGGGAATAAGGATTTCGGTGGGGTTAGCGAGGTAGTAGTCCGCCTTGTAAAAGAACACGTAGCCAAGGCGCGCCCCGATGATGATGCCCGCGATAATCCAGGTGAAAAGGCTGTCGAACTGTTCCTTGGTGTAGCCCAAGTTTTCTTTCTTGTTGATGTGGGTCAGAGTCAGGTAGCCCGTGACGAAGGCGAAAATGTACATGATGCCGTACCAGCGCACGGGGAAACTCCCCAGCGTGAATGCGGTTCCGTCAAAATACGTGGGAATCAGGTTCCACCAGGACAAATCCATGTTACTTTCCTTTCTTGGTGTTCAAATTCTGGTGCGCCCAGTAGTTCATGATCATGGCGGCCACCTGGGTGGCGGGCTGGCTGCGGACCTTCTGCAGGTCGTGAATCTGCAAGATGACCACCACGATGGCCTTCTTGGGGTCTTCCTTGGACTGGGCGAATCCCTTGAACCATTCGTAGCGTCCGTAGGGGTCGTGCCCGTCCAGGGAGCCAGTCTTTCCGCCGATGTCCAGGGCGTTGTAGTTCTTGCGGGCCATGTTCCGGGTGGAAATCTGCTTGCGGGCCGTTCCGTTTGTGATGGAGCGGATCATGGCCTGCCTAAGCCCGTAGTAGGTGTTCTCGCTGAAGGAACCTGCGTTCAAGGCGATGCGGTTCTTGGGAGCGTAGGGGGCGAGGTTTTCGGCCCATGGAATTTCAAGAGGTTTCTTTGCGAGAATCGCCCGGACCTGTGCCGCCGCCAAAAGCGGGGTGAGGGTGGTGGATTCCGTAAAGCCGCAGCTTACCTCGGCAAGTCCGTAGCCGCTGTCGGGCGGTGTATAGCTGGAGCGGCCAGGGATGCCGCTTGGGAAGTTGGTGTTGTAGCCCAGCTTTTTGGCGGCCTCTTTCAGCCTGCCGGCCCCTACGTTCAGGCCGATGAGGGCGAGGGGCGGGTTTGCGGACATGGCGTAGGCGTCTTGCAGCTCGATGGTGGGGCCCGTGTAGTTCTCCTTGACCCGTAACTGGTTCTTGTACAGCGTGTGGTAAGAGCCGATCATGGGGATGGGGGTGTTCAGGGAGTAGCGCTTGCTGTCCATGGCGGCGGCGATGGTGATGGTCTTTGCCAGGGAGGCTGCGGGGAAGGTGTTCTTCACGAAAAAGTCCGGGGTGCTCTGGACCTTTTCGTCTTTGCGTTCGCCCCAGGCGATAATCTCGTTGGTCTGCACGTCCACCACCAAGATGACGCCGTACATGGGCTTGAAACGGCGGAGCATGTTGTCGATTTTTTCGGCCAGGAATACGTTCTTTTGGGCCTTGATGTGGGTGGAGTCGATGACCTCGATTTCGGGGGGAACCTCGGGGGTGACCGCCGCAGTGATGGCGGCCTGGGCGTTGGCCATGTCTTCGGCCTTCTGCTCGGCGGGGGTCAGGGGCGAACCTTCGGCCATGGCGGTTTCGATGTCCCTTGCTCCGGAATCGCTTGCGGCGCTGTCGTTGACTGGATTGCTGGAGGTGTTGCCTGCGGAGTCGGCGGCAACGAGGGGTGCTTCCGGCGCTTCGGGGAGCTTTGCGACTTCTTCTTTTTTGTCGCCTCCGAAAATGCAGGAGCCTATCATGAAACATAGGGTCGCGAATATCCCCAGGGCGATAATGCGGTTGCGGAGCCGTTGGGCGTAGGGCAGGGGTTGAATGGGCATCTGTTAAAGGGATTCCTTGAAGATGGTCTTGCGGTAGTAGGCCAGTTCGGCGATGCTTTCCCGGATGTCGTCCAGGGCCTGGTGCTTCTCTTGCTTCTTGAATTCGGGCAGGTTCGGGTACCAGCGGAAGGTGAGTTCCTTGATGGAACTGACGTCGATGTTCCTGTAGTTCAGCCAGCCCGTTACCTTGGGCATGTACTTGTACATGAACCTGCGGTCCTGCGTGATGGAGTTTCCGCAGAGCACGTTCAGTTTCTCCTGGGTGAAGGGCTTGATAAAGTCCAGGGTCATCTGGTCGGCATCGGCAATGGAAAAGCGGGATTTGCGGCAACGGTCGATAAGCCCGCTCTGCTTGTGGTGCTTGGAATTCCACTCGTCCATGCCGTTGAAGATGTTTTCGGTCTGGTAGATGGCAAGCACCGGGCCTTCGGCGAGAATGTTCAGGTTCGGGTCGGTCACGATGGTGGCCACTTCGAGGATTACGTCTTTTTCGGGGAAGAGCCCCGACATTTCCAGGTCCATCCACACCAGGTTCGGTGCGCTTTTAATCTTTGCCATAACGGTGCTAAATCTAGTTTTTTTCAAATAGTTGAGAGCGGATTATGAGCCGATGTTATCTTTTCATCGCATTTTTCTGTCCGTTTTTCACCGGTGGTGTCTTTTTGTCGCCAACCTTCGCCAAATGATAAATAAAACTATTTAATGTAAGTTTTTTATTTTCTATATTGGCTCGCGTTAATTTGTTACACCAATAGGAGCAATTATGGAAGAAGTTGTAATCACTGGTATGGGCTGCGTTTCGGCCCTTGGCAACACCCCCGATATCCTTTGGGATAATCTTTTGCAGGGAAAGTCCGGCATTGCCACCATTGACCGCTTTGACGTAAGCGCGTGCCCCATCAAGATTGCCGCCGCCGTGAAGGAATTCGACGGTTCCGAATATTTCAGCAATCGCGACCAGTCCCGTTTTTCCAAGTGCATCCAGTATGCCGTCTATTCCGCCTACAAGGCCCTGGCCAACGCAGGAATTGACCCCAAGGCCGAAGACCCCAGTCGCTCAGGCGTGATTCTCGGGGCCGGCGTGGGCGGATAGCGCCGTGACGCTAGCCAACCGCGGCCCTAGCCGTGTGTCCCCCTTCTTTATCCCCATGGCCATCGTGAACATGCCCGCCGGTGAAGTTTCTAACCGTACCGGTTGGATGGGCCCCTGCTTTGCTGTGGTTTCCGCCTGTGCCACCTCCAACCACTCCATCGCCGCCGCCTACGACGCTATCCGTCTGGGTCGTGCCGACATCATGCTGGCTGGCGGTACCGACGAGACGGTGAACCCGCTGGCCTTGGCTGGCTTTACCAACATGCATGCCCTGAGCAAGCGCAACGACGACCCGTCCACAGCCTCTCGCCCCTTCGACAAGGACCGCGATGGCTTTGTGATGGGCGAAGGTTCCGGCATTCTGGTGCTTGAAAGCCTCTCTCACGCCAAGAAGCGCGGCGCCAACATTCTGGCCCGTATCGCAGGTGTTGGCATGAGTGCCGATGCCCACCATATGTCCGCTCCCCGCGAAGACGGCGAAGGTGTGCGTCTCGCTATCGAGATGGCGCTCCGCGATGCAGGAATTTCTCCGAACGACGTGGGCTACGTGAACACCCACGGCACTTCTACTCCTCTTGGCGACGTGGCCGAATGTTCCGCCCTGGAAAAGGTGTTCGGCGCCCGCGACAGCCTGAAGGTGAACTCCTCCAAGTGCATGATCGGGCATGCCCTGGGTGCCGCCGGCGCTCTCGAGGCTATCATTACCGTGAAGTCCCTGCAGAACCAGATGGTTCATGCTACGAGGAACGTGTTCAACCAGGACGAACGCATCCACCTGGACGTGTGCGCCAACAAGAACACCAGTCACGACTTCAAGTACGCCCTGTCCGACGGCTTCGGCTTTGGCGGCCAGAACAGCGTGCTGCTTTTGGCCCGCGACTAATCTTAATTAGGAATTAGGATTTCGGATTTCGGAATTTATTGCCAAGAAATAATTCCGAATTCTGAAATCCGAACTCTGAATTGAGTTTTTTCTATCTTTGCTGGCGTGAATTTTGCAATGCGAAAAATTCTCGCTGTGTTAGTGCTTGCGCTGGTGTGCCTTGTGCAGCCTTCGCTGTCGGCTCCCTACGATCCGCCCACCTGGCGCGATTCCACCTGGGACTACCGAAGCGAAGATTCCACGGACCTGGCGGGTGAGGTTTCTTGGCTCAAGGTAGGTGGTGTCGCCTCACTGACGCTCATTGCTTACGGTGCCGCTTACTGGCTTGTTTTTGATAAGGGCTGGTGGGACGAACAGGGCAACCATTTCCATTTCGAGAACGACTTTGACTACGCCCTGAACCTGGACAAGTTCGGACATTTTGCCTCGGGTGTGGCCATGGGCGAACTCTTTTACGAGGGGTATCGTTGGGCAGGAGCTACGGAGTTCCAGTCCTACTTGTTTGCTGGGCTTTCCGCCATGATGACCCACGTCGCCATCGACGTGAAAGACGCCTATTCTCCGGAGTGGGGCTTCAGCATTTTTGACGTGCTTTCCGGGACGTTGGGCGGTTTCTTGCCCATGGCGGAGCGATACGTGCCCCTGTTCAAGTACGTGGACCTCAAGTGGAGCTACTGGATTAATAGCAGGGCCTATTACGACCAGGGCAAGATAGACGGAAAGAACCACACCTGTGTCTTTACCGACGATTACGTGAATCAGACATTCTGGGCGTCTTTCAAGATTTATCGCATGTTGCCGGCAGCTGTCCGCAGCTATTACCCCAGCTGGCTTGCCATTGCGGCCGGTTTAAGCATTGACGATGGCGTCTTTTTGCACAACAAGGAGATTACCCCCCACAGGGAAGTGTATATCGCCCTGGACTACGACTTGGAGGCTTTCCGCCCCCAGAGCCGCATGGCCCGCACCCTGATAAAGAGCCTGAACTATTTCAAATTGCCTGCTCCCGCGGTGCAAGTATATCCTGAATTTCATTGGTTTCTGCTCTATCCAATAAAGTTTTAGGCTTGCAAAATCTCTGTTCGGGCGTCCGGGTTTCTATTTTTCTATATTATGCGCGGAATTTGAGAACTTGACCTGGAGACCAGGGTGAAAAAGATTTTTGCTGTTTATTTGTTGCTGCTAACGCTCGTTTTGTCTGCGTGTATTTTTGACTCCGATGAGACGGTCATGGCGGGCTGGCTTTCTGACCAGGGGATTCCCGGTGGCTACGAAGTGAAAACTTTGAGCGTTGGGGACTTGACGCCGATTTCGTCAGAGGTTTTTTGGGATTCGACTCCGAAACTTGCGAACGACAGGGTTGTTTTGGGAAAAAGTGCGAACATTGCCCACGACATTGCTTTCGATATCGCTTTTTACGATTCAGTTTTCTTTGCGGATCTCAAAAAGACGGATTCGGCAACGGCGTACATGGCCCTGTATGTTTTAAGCCCCTTCTATACATCGAAGTCTTATCCGGCGGATTCTCTGCCTCTTAAGGAGGATCTGACTTTGAACGTTAGTTGGAAATTGGACAAGGGTTCTTCCAAGGCTTTTGTGGATAGTGTTGGTGATATCTCTGATTCTTTATGGCTTTCAGGGCTTGGTAATTGGACTGCAGACTCTTCTGTGGATACAACGGTTTCTGTTTCGGTGTCGTCTAAGGACTCTGTGGTTAAAATCGCTCTTCCCTCGGCACTGTTGTCTGCAATGAAGAACCTTTCTAAAGCCTGCCGTTTGCAGTTGAGACTTTCTGCTCCAGAAGCTGTCAGAACATATCGATTCTATGGCGCTGGGACTGGCCTCTATCCCAAGCTTTGGTTTTCATTTCCCAAAGAAAAGAGCTTTAACGAATTTGATCCGTTCCGTACGGCTCGTGTAAATTCCAACAAAGAGACCTGCACCGATTGCCTCGTGCTACATGGAGGCATTTATGATTCCCTGGTTGTGGAATACGAAGGTGCACCCATTATGAAGGCCTTGTCTGATTTTTATGGTGATGAGTTCCCTTATATGGCCGATGATGGTGATGATGTCCGTCAGACGGTGGTCCTTGCCCAGATGACTTTTGCAAGAGATGACAGCCAGGGAACTAGCGAACTTGGACTGCCTATCCAGGTTGTGGTAGGTTCTTATACGGATAGCGCAGGCAAAAGCGTGCGTCAGATGGAAGCCTACAAGCTGAACAAGCCTTTGATTGCGTCCGAAGGTCACCCCAATATGGTTTTCTATGAGGGGGACTCTCTCACTCTGCAGGTGACTTACGGCCTTCGGGACTTTATCAACCGTGCTCGAGACGGTCGCACCTTCAAGATGATGATGCGTCTAGGCTACCCGGTCTTGCAGCCGAAGGATTCCTCGTATTCTGACCACGTGACCTCTAAGAAAGATACGTCTTACGTGTTCTTCTCCCATTTTGACCATGCCCGCTACGATTTCAGTTCTGCCATGAAGCAGCCCTCGACCTTGAAACTCTGGCTTGCAAACAAGAGGGGGGATAAGTAATGAAAAAGATTATCCTTGTTCTTTTTGCTTTAGCCGTTTGCAGTTTCGCCTCTGTCATCGGTCTTGACGCTCTTGGCGAGGAGCAGGTGGCCGGCGGTATGGCGTCTACGGCGGGCCGCGGGTATGCCGGCGGTGCAAAGACGGGTGATGCCGAAGGCCTTTCTGTGCTGAACCCCGCCCGCAATGCATTCGATACCAAGGTTGTTTTCAATGTCAATTTCTTGATAGAAATGGTATCCCTGGAAAATCACGGGGACAATTTCGGGGTGAACAACATCACCATGCCCTCGTTCAACCTGTCGTTCCCTCTGGGCGGTTTTGGAGCCATGGGCCTTTCCTTGTGGCAGAGCTATTCGTCTAATTTGAACGAAGAAGTGAGCAACGGTAAGAATTCGCTGGAAACCACCATCGAATACCAGAGCAGTGTCTACGAGATTGTTCCGAGCTACACGTTCCGCCTGCCGGTCATCCGCAATTTCTCCGTAGGTGCGTCGGCCCATGTGGTGATGGGCAACTCCATGCGCAAAATTTCTATGGGCCCGAATACGGAAGGGCTTTCTTCTGAAGATACTTGGGCGGTAAGCAATGCCGAAATTTCTGACTACGTAGATGGCACTTGGGAAATCAAGAACCATCCGGCATATTATACGGCCGCCTTGCAGTATCGCGGCCATCAGGCCTCGTTCTACTTCTCTTACACTACGCCCCATACCCTTTTGAACGAGTTGGACTACAATTTCCGCATGAGCGAACTGGATACCTTGGCTCCTACCAAGAAATCCAGGGAAATCGATGTCCCTGCAATGCTTGCTGCGGGCATGAATTTCCGCTTTATGAAACGGAACAATGTGATGTTTGACATTGCGGCCCGCGGATGGGACAAGGATATCGAAAACATCGGTGGCAGTTTCAACATGGAATCTGTCACGGAAACCCAGAAAGATTTGTTGGTCGCTTTCGGGCTCCAACGCGATGGAAGCCCAATGTTCTATGACCCGTACCTGGATCGCATCACTTACCGTTTGGGAGGTTGGTACAAGACCTGGTATGTGAAGGATGTTTATGAACTGGGCGGTTCCTTGGGTGCTGGATTCCCTCTGGGCCGTAAGGGGACGACGTTGGACTTGTCTTTCCAGGGTGGAAAGCGTTTTACCGATTCTGGCCGTGGGTGGGATGAAATCTTTTTAGGGTTCCGCATAGGCTTGATGGGTGTCGGCAACTGGGGTCAGACCCGTTAGAAGTTTTATTAAAGGAGGCTGAAAATGGCTGTCAAGAAAACAACTGCTGTAGCAAAGAAGGCTGCCCCGAAGGCATCTGCCAAGACTACGGCAAAGGCTGTAGAAAAGAAGGTCGAAAAGACCGTAAAGACTGCGGCGACCAAGGCTAAGGCCGCTGTGGAAAAGGCAACGAAGAAGGTGGAATCCGCCAAGAAGACTCTGGACAGGTCCAAGTCTATCAAGAAGGTGGCCGAAGCCGTGAAGGCGACAGCAAAGGCCCTTGCCAAGGTGGCAAAGTCAGCTCCTAAGGCTTCTGAACAGACCGACGTGTCCAAGAACATTACGGCCAAGAAAGCTACGAAAGCGGCTGCAAAGGTGGCTGCGAAGGCAACCGAAAAGGTTTCCACGGTCAAGGCTTCTGCAAAGCCCGTGACAAAGACGGCTTCTTTGGCCCAGTCCTACGACGCCGAATACCTGGTGCTCATGCAGAAGGACCCCAACTGGATGCAGGCCTTCTGGGATGTTTCCGAAGATCGTATCAAGCGTGCCCGCAAGGGTAAGGGCAAGCTGGTGCTCCGCCTGTTCAACATTTCTGGCGACCTGACGGTTAAGCGCAACAAGAAGCGCAAGTTCCACGATATCGAGGTGCCTGCCGATGCCCGCAGCTGGTATGTAGAGAACAAGGCTTCC
>CALATK010000146.1 GCA_937891805.1 uncultured Fibrobacter sp.
TGTAACTTTCACCACCGCACAAATCGTAGAGTTGATTACCCGAGCAGAACTTTGCAGTCACATCGTAACTTGTACCGCCACACTTACCGTACACCTGATTTCCCGAACAGAATTCCATTGATACATTGTAACTTTCACCACCGCACAAATCGTAGAGTTGATTACCCGAGCAGAACTTTGCCGTCACATCGTAACTTGAACCTTCACACTTGCTGTATACCAGATTTCCCGAACAGAATTCCGCCGCTATGTCGTAATTTTTGCCGCCGCACAGGTCATAAGTCTGATTGCCTGAACAGAATTTTTCACTTGCGTCATACGTTTCCGTACCGCAGGTTCCTAGGACTTTTCCGCTTTCGCAACGTTCCTTGTCTACATCGTAAACTCTTCCACCGCATAGGTCATAAAGATTGTCCTTTACGCAGAATTTCTTTGTAGGGTCATAGGCGTCGCCATTGCAAAAATCGTAAACCACATTAGAGGCACAGAACTGCTTCGTGGGGCGGTAGTCCTCGCCACCACACAGGTCATAGAGTTCATCGTCAAAGCAGAATTTCTTCGCAGGGTCAAAAACGCTGTCGTCGCACATGTCGTAGAGGGTATCCCTGACGCAGAAACGCCTGGTAGGGCGGTAGTCCTCGCCACCGCAAAGGGCGTAGAGGGTATCTTCGAAGCAGAACTGCTTGGCAGGGTCAAAGTCCTTGCCACCACACAGGTCGTAGAGTTTTTCCGCCACGCAAAATTCCTCGGCGGGGTCGTAGGAACGGGTTCCGCAATAGAGCTTGTCTTCGGGTTCATATTCCCGCCATCTGCCGTCGCAGACCAGCATGCTCCCGTCAGATTCCACGAAAACCGTCTCGTCGACCCTATTCGATGTACAGTTGGGCAAATCCTTGTCCTGCTTGTAGGCCTTACCCATTTCAACCCACTCCACCAGCACGCAGCGCCAGGCAACAGAACTATCCGCCACCAGGACCATCAATCCTGTCAAGTCCCTATTGCATTCGGGTAACTTGTCCTTGGTCTTTGCCCGCTGGAGCACAAAGCCAACAGACTTCCATAATTCGTCATCGCAGCGGAAAATGGAATAGGCAGCCTTGACGTATACAGAATCCCCCTCGTTAGAGGAAACGCAGGCCGTCAGGTCGTCTTCGGTGTCCACCGAATCCATGGCCAGGGCCGGAATGTCGGGCAGGGGCTTTTTATCACCACCCTGGTCGGTGGAATCCCGCCCAACGCCATCTTCAGGGTCAGAACCCTTGCTGCCACTGTCGCCACCGCAGGCGGTAAAAAAGGCCGAAACCAGCACGGCAAGAAAGAGAAATTTTTTCATAAAGGCCCCGTTCATTTGTTCTTATAATTTAAATATATATTATTCGCCTCCATTATTAAACACCCGTATGTTAACTTTCATTTACAAAACAAGCCAAATAAATCACCATTCAAGTGCATACTGGCCAAATATTCTATATTTGGTGCACTATGAGCGAAGAACTGTGTGCGAATTTTTCCAAGAAGGTGCAGGAGATTGCAAAGGCCCCCAAGTACAGGGGCGCGATTTTCCAGATTGAAGCCGACGAGAAGGGACTTGCCCTTGTAGACGTGAAGGAAGCGAGCCTGAAGGTCTACCTGATGATCGACCCGGAATGCGACAAGATTCTGGAGACCCGATTCTTCACCTACGGCGGGCCCATCTTTACCGCCCTGGCCGACACATTCTGCAAGAAAATCCAGATGGTCACGGTGGAAGAAGCCTGCGCCATCACCGCCGAAAGTCTGGAACAGGAACTCCGGGACACCCCCGACGTGCCGGCTTTCGACGCTACCGTTCCGGAACTCAAACAAATGAACACGCTTATACAGCGGATTCTGGAAGCCTATCCCGAAAAGAAGGCCACCGCTATTTTGGTCCGCGAGAAGATGGAGCGCATCAAGTACCGCACCCAGACCGCCGAGGGCCGTGCCGAGGCCGACGCCGAATGGAACGCCCTCACCAAGCCGCAGAAAATCGAAAAGATCGAAGCCTGGCTCCACCAGTCCGTCCGAGGCATGCTCCAGGGCGACGGTGGCGACCTGGAAGTGCTGGACCTGACCGACGACAACCGCCTGAAAATCCGCTACCAGGGTGCCTGCGCCGGTTGCGGCTCTGCCATGGGCGGCACCCTTTTCTACATCGAAGACGAACTGAAGAACAACGTCTATTACAACCTGATTGTAGAACCCGAAGACCCGCTGGACAATATCCCGCCCAACCCGAACCTGCCGGGTCTCGACGACAATAATCCGCCGGCCAGCTTGTTTTAGTTTTCAGTCGTGAATTATCAGTCATGAGTGAAAATTGTGCGCCTTTGGCGCGCCTATAAAAAAACTCAGAGGTGTGTAGCACCGACTCACAACTCATAACTCACGACTCATAACTCACGACTCATTACTCATTCCTCGCGCCTCGAGCCTCGAACCACGAACCTTAATTTGCTATATTGACTATCGTAAATCACAAAGGAAAAATCATGTCCGAAGAACTCGTTTTGAAATTCGTTGACCCCGTGCCGATGCGCTACGGTGAAAACTCCCACCAGTCCGCCGTCTTCTACCGCGACCCGACCTGCACCGAAGCAAGCCTCGCCACCGCGAAGCAGCTCTGGGGTAAGGAACTTTCTTACAACAACATCGTGGACGCCGACGCCGCCCTGGAAATGGCCCGCGAATTCGCAGACGAAAATGCCGTTGTTATCGTAAAGCACATGAACCCCTGTGGCCTTGCTACCGGCAAGACACTGCGCAACGCCATGGAAGCCGCCTGGGAAGGCGACCCGGTGTCGGCCTTCGGTTCCGTGATCGCCGTTACCAAGAAGGTGGACCTGAAAACCGCCGAATTCCTGAAGGGCAAGTTCGTCGAAATCCTTCTCGCCCCGGCATTCGACAAGGACGCTCTGGAATTTTTGAAGAACAAGTCCAAGGACATTCGTCTCCTTGAAGTTGGCAAGATCAAGAAGGCTACACGCTGCAAGGTCTACAAGCACGTCATCGGTGGCATGCTGGTTCAGGACCGCGACGTGGACGTTTACGAAAAGTTCGAATGCGTCACCAAGAAGAAGTTCGCAAAGAACAAGGAAGCCCTCGCCCGCTTCACTTGGATCGTGACCAAGCACACCAAGTCTAACGCCATCGTCATGGGTTACGAGTACGCCCGCGGCTACTTCCAGGTCATCGGCCTTGGCCCCGGCCAGCCGAACCGCATCGATAGTAACCTCCGCCTCTGCCAGCCCCGCGTCCGTGACAACGTCGCCCGCATGAATGCCGCCAAGAAGTTCTTCAACGAAAAGGGCAAGTGCATCGACAAGGCCGGTCTCAAGGCCCTGGAAAAGAAGGTGTTCAGCGAAGTCGTCATGGGCTCCGACGCCTTCTTCCCCTTCCCGGACAACGTGGAAGCCGCTGCCAAGGCCGGCGTCCAGTACATCGTGCAACCGGGCGGTTCCAAGAAGGACAACCTCTCCATCGAAGCCTGCGACAAGCTTGGGGTGGCCATGGTATTCACCGGCATGAGGCACTTCCGCCACTAAGTTTCAGCAAGGTTCCCATGATTCCGCTTTCCACAAAAGAGACCAACCAACGGGAAAAGGACCTGTACTACGCGGTACTGTCTTTCCTGAAGAAAATCCGCAAGGCAGGCAAGACCACCAATGCGGAGTGGAAGGCCTATAAGGAACAGTTGCTGAGCATCGCCCCTTCCTCCGACATGGGCAAGGCCGCCGACATGTGGACCATGGACAACCTGGACCAGTTCAGCCCCGACAAGACACAGCTCCCACCCCTGAACGACATGGACGCGGTGGCGCGGATTTCCCCGAAGTTCGCCTCCCAGCTCATGGAAGCCATGTACTACGGCATGCTGAACCTGACCCAGGCAAACCTGATTTCCGACGAAATCCAGGACGCCGACCCCGAATGCGTCTCCACTGCCTCCCTGGAAGAACTCCTGGTGAAACTCTGGATCGGCAACGCCAAAAGCTACCGGAAAGTGGTGACGAATTAGGCATGGGCAATGAGGTCGGTCGCCTTCGGCTCCCTCTGAGGTCTGAGCAAAAAGGGGAAAGCCTTCCCCTCGCTCGCACTTCGTAGCTCGCTACCCCTTCTCCTAGGGGACACCCCTAAAACCCCGTACCTTAAACCTCAAAGCGAATGAAATGAGCGACCTCATTACTCAAAGGGGCGAAGCCCCGACCTCAAAGCCTCAACGTGTACGCGTAATCGGTGGCGGTCTCGCAGGTTGCGAGGCGGCTTTGCAGTTGGCGAGCCGCGGTTTCAAGGTGGACCTGTACGAAATGCGCCCGGTCAAGCAGACACCCGCCCACAAGGACGGCCACCTGGCACAACTCGTCTGCTCCAACAGTTTCAAGGCGCTGGGCGTCACATCGGCACACGGACTTTTAAAGCAGGAACTCACCATGCTGGGGAGTTTCCTTTTGGACTCCGCCCGTGAAGCAGCCGTTCCCGCAGGGGATTCCCTCACCGTGAACCGGGATATCTTCAGCGAGTCGGTAGAAAAGAAGATTGCAGAATCTCCCAACATCACGCTCCACCGCGAAGAAGTCACCAGCCTCGAAGGCGACTGCCCCACGCTCGTCGCGGCGGGGCCGCTGGCCAGCGACGCGCTCGCCGACGACATCTTCAAGAGGCTGGGTAGCGAGCGCCTCCATTTCTTCGACGCCATCGCCCCTGTGGTAGAGACCGACAGCATCGACTTTGACCACGCCTTCTATATGAACCGCTGGGAAAAGGGCGAGACGGCGGACTTCATCAACTGCCCCCTGGACAAGGAAACCTATACGGAATTTGTCCGTAAACTGTGCGAGGCCGAAGCCGTGGAGCCTCGCCCCTTCGAAAAGAACGAACTGTTCGAAGGCTGCCTGCCTGTCGAAGAAATGGCCCGCCGCGGCTACGAAACCCTCCGTCACGGGCCCATGCGCCCCATCGGCCTCGGACTCGGTAACAATGGGCATTTGTGGTACGCGGTAATACAGCTCCGGGCCGAAAACAAGCAGAAGACGCTTTTCAACATGGTGGGTTTCCAGACACGACTCAAATGGGGCACGCAAAAAGAAATCTTCACCATGGTGCCGGCTCTGCGGAACGCAAAATTTGCCCGCCTAGGTTGCATGCACCGGAACACCTTCATCGAATCGCCCAAGTTCCTGGATGCCACTTTAAGATTGCGTCCGGATTTGGAATGCGCCAAGGGCATTCCGCCCACCTGGTTCGCCGGGCAGATTACCGGAAGCGAAGGCTACACTGAGGCGGTGGCTACCGGATGGTATGCCGCCTGGAACATGGCCCAGACCATTTTGCACGGGCATGCCGACCCGCTCCCCGACGAGAGTTGCATCGGGTCCCTGATGAACCGCCTGGTAGAGGAAAACGAAAATTTCCAGCCCATGAACTTCAACTTCGGGCTACTCCCCCACCACGAAGGCCTCAAGAAGAAAAATAAGAAAGAGATTCTGGGCGCCCGTGCGGTCGAAGCCGTGCGCAAGTGGATTGCGGAACGCCGCTCCTTCGAATACCCGCCTAACGGAATTCAGGAAGCCGCTCAACCTTGACAAATCTCTTGGTGGCGGCGTCCATCTCAAAAAACCGCTCACAATCCCCCAACGAAAGCATCACGAACTTGGGCGTGAGCACCTGCAGGTACTTGTTCAGTTGCACCTGCAAAGCCTCCCAAGTGTATTCGCCGGGAGCCTTGCATTCCACCAAAAGCCAGGGCTTCGCCTGGTCGTTTCCGTTGCGGAAATCGTGCACCACGATGTCCACCCGGTCATCCGTCTTGGGGTCAACGGAACTCAGGCCGAACTCCACCGTAATCAGGTGGGCTGGGACCTTCACCTCGTCCAGCAAAAAACGGACCGTCGCCTGACGCACCCGCTCCTCGGGGGTGTCGGGCACGTCCTTCTTGCGGATAGGGTCGTATAATGTTCCGTGGGTCATGACATTAAAAATACTTTTTAATCAAACGTTCTCGTAATGTCCTTTACACGAAAGGATATCGATAAACTCGCCGTTAATTCGATAAATCAAACGGTTGGCATCGTCGATTCTGCGGCTCCAGAATCCGCTCAAGTTGCCCTTTAACGCTTCGGGTTTGCCAAGTCCTTCAAAATTGTTCCGTTCGATGTCTTTTAACAACTGATTGACTTTTTTTAGAGTCTTCTTGTCTTGTGTTTGCCAATAGAGGTAGTCTTGCCAAGCTGCTTCGGAAAAAGCGATTTTAGCCATTCTCCATCGCCTCCAGTTCTTCCATAGTCTTCACAATCCCCTTGCCGGCGTTCAACTGCTCGATGCCCTTCTTGAGGGCTTCGATGTCGTTTGCGTTGTAGCGGACGGAGGGTTCGCGGACTTCGAAGGGGATGCGACGTTCGTTGATGACGTTTTTCACAAACATATATATGGCGGCAGACGTGGACAACCCCACATTGCTACAGAACTTGTCGAAACTTTCCTTGTCCTTGCTGTCGATACGTGCGGAAACTGTAGCCTGTGCCATAAGCGACTCCTTTTTTGTGCAAATATACAATTTTTGCATCTATTTTGCAATAATTTTCATTATTTTTATGCAAATATATGCAAATTTCTGCACAATGCAAAAAAAAATATCTCAAAATCAATATTCTCACAACAAGCACACTCTTTTTTATAAATTTTCTATTCCATCGTGGCATTTTTAATTTATTTTTAAACTGGACATATTAGAGAGTTTAGCTCTTGTTCTCTGTGTGAAATCTAGACAATTTCCCTGAACGAGAATAAAGCGAACGCTCACGCAGGTACGTCGTTTTGCGGTGTATCTCGGTTTGCTGTATAGCAACAGCCCTTTTGGGGCGTGGGTCGTTTGTGTTTATCGTTCAGAGGCAGTCTAGAGCCCCACACAGATAAATGCAACGATCTACGCCTTTTCTTGTATCCACACAAAAATTGGCGAAGTTCTTTGCTAAGCAGGGGCGAACTCCATAGGTGTATACGATGGAGGCTGCGATGGATAAGAATGGAAAAAACATAGACAATAAGGCTATTCCAAGGCCTTTTGTTGATGTTGTTTTAGAGGCTCAGAAAAATTGGGAAAATTTAGAGGGCGGAAAATATAGAGTACAAGAAAATGTAATAAAAAAATTGTTTGAAATGCATCCGATTAATAGACAACTAGAAGACATCCTTCTGAAGGCCGCAGTTTTAAACGATTTTTACAGCACGAATATCTTTTCGATATTTGGGGTTGCGAAACACATCTTATCAATACCTAATGTCGATGAGCAACTTGCACGGGGAGATGTGAAATTAGTAAATGAAATACGTACAGTTTCATTTATAAGTAAAAAAGGGGCAGAAAAAGCAAAAGATTTCTATTCCTTTGCAACGAAGTATTGTAGTCACCATCGACCAAATTTGTATCCTATTTATGATGGTTATGTGGGTAAGGTATTGTGCTACTTCAGGAATAAGGATAAATTTGCTGATTTTAAAAATGATGATTTGAAGGATTATGAAAAATTCAAAAATGTTATAAATGAATTTCAACGATTCTACAGATTGGAAAGATTCTCTGTTAAGGAATTAGACCGTTATCTTTGGCAATTAGGAAAGAAATATTTTCCATTAAAAAATATCAAGGAGACTTAATCATGAAAATCACTAAACTCTATTTAATTATTGTCTCCTTAGTTGCGTTACTTGCAGGTAATGCAATTGCGGCGGCATGGACGGGTTCTATGTCTGAACCAGAGAACATGAAAAAAATTGACGGCAAAACCTTCTATGTCATCACGACCGCTGATGAACTCGCATGGTTTGCTAATCAGGTGAATGGAGGACAATCAACCATAAATGCCGTGCTAGGAAATAACATTGTTTTTGGAAAGGATAATAGTACAAGATGTTCTGTTAAATGGACCCCTATTGGAAAGGATCCGAGTCATAAATTTGCAGGTATTCTTGACGGTGCAGGTTACACAATTTATGGTATTTATGTTGATGGTATTCCTGTGGCAGGGATTGTCGGAGTTCTAGGAACTGGTGGTATTGTTAGGAATTTGAGAACAAACTCAGGGTATATTGGTGGGAGTTTTCGCGTGGGTGGATTTGTTGCCCATAATGACGGGACAATCCAAAGTGCTGAAAACAACAATAAAATAGAAGGATCTTATAAATCTGGAGATACAACATCTATTTATGTTGGAGGAATTGCGGGACACAATAACGGTACAATTACAACATCTTCAAATAAGATGCCAGTCAGCAATAAGGCTCCTACGGCTCTTTCTGGTGGCATTGCTGGAAAAAATTCAGGCCAAATAGTTAATTCGGGCAACAGTGGAAGTGTATCTGCAATTATTTACAAAACTGGAGCTCGATACGAAGCTGGCACTAGCGATGGAATATATTCTGGCGGCATTGTCGGTCACAATATCGGTTCAATTAACAAAATAAAAAATATTGGAAGCGTCACCGCTGATGGACATATTGTTTATTATAAAGATTTATGTGTTGGATGCAATATGGAGCAGTCGCACGATGTGTATAGAAAAACATACTCGGGTGGAATTGTGGGATTGAGTTCAACAACAATAAGTAATGGCATCAACACAGGAAAAATCACTAATAGTAATAAAGAGAACCGCTTCATCAATGGCATTATCGCCTCTGGTAAAGCTAAAAATTCCATTGATTTGCAGTCCTTAAAATATTGGCTCAATGAAACAGAAGTCCAAGGAACTGCAGAAAATATGCAGAAAGACCAATTCGCCTGGATATTGAATACGACGAACGGAACAGAAACCAACAGCGGAGTATGGACTCGTACAACGGGCTATCCTGACTTCGCAAAAGATTCTAATCTTCCGATATATAGGGTCGTGTTTAACGACGATGGTGCAACATCAAATCGTTACACCAATTACAAGGGACTTGCAACATTCCCTGAAAATCCAGAACCTGCCGAAGGGCTCGTATTTAAGGGGTGGTACAATTCAGAAGACATTAGAGTCAAACCAACAACGGTATTTTCGTCTGACCAAACTGTCAATGCTGTTTACATGAACGCGACAGACATCTACTGGACAATTAATTTCTTCAATACAGATGTAAATTCAACATTGTTGGAGACAAAACAATATCAGCATGGCAGCATTGTCGCTTACGAGGGCGAAACACCCACAAAAAAAACGACAGCAAAATACACCTACACATTTAAAGGTTGGAACGTAGAGCCGACAAACGCTGTTGAAGACTTTGATTACTATGCCGTTTATGATTCAACCATTCGTTCCTATACGATTACTTTTAAAGACTATGATGGTTCGGAAATTAGTAGCGGTGCGTTTGAATATGGCTCAATTCCCAGTTGCAGTAAAACGCCCTCGCGAATTGCAACGGCTGAGTGGATATATACACATAAAGGATGGAAACCCGCACTTGATTACGTAACCGAAGCCACTGCTTATACTGCGACTTATGATTCAACTAAAGTGGAATACAAAGTTACCTTCATGAACGGAGTCGATGTCATTGACGAACAGATGGTCCCTTATGGTGATGCCGCCGTTGCACCGACGAATGTAACCCGTGAAGGATATAGGTTTACCGGATGGAATACATCATTCTCAAATGTTACAGAGAATTTGACAGTAAAGGCTCTATTTGAAGAACTGGCAACCTACATTGTTAAGGTTCTAGATAGTGACGGAACAAAAATTGATAGCGTAAAAATTGTGGAAGGAGAATCTTATACACTGCCAACAGCACCGAAAAAGGACGGCTACATCTTTGATGCCTATTATAATGGGAAAACCATGCTAGGTATTGCCGGTGATGCAATTTCTGTCGTTGCAAACATCACAATTACAGCCGTATATACAAAAGATCCGGAAAGCAGTTCTAGCTCTGTTGTAAAATCAAGTTCCAGCAGTGCAAAGTCGAGTTCTAGCAGCATTCCGAAATCCTCAAGTTCTGTTGCAAATTCAAGTTCCAACAGTGCAGTGTTGTGTTCTAGCAGTATTTTGAATTCTTCAAGTTCTGTCAATAGCAGTAGTTCTGCAAAAAATTCTAGCAGTCAGGTTGAATCCAGTTCTAGCATAGAAACGAATACCGTTTACTCGATGGTTAAAGCAACGCCGTTCTCCATTCACATTCAAAACCGATCAATCCATATTTCTGCCGCTCCATTAGGCTCTGCATACGCAATATTCGACCTGCAGGGGCGTGTTCTCAAAAAAGGCCGTGTTGAATCCGTGAATTTCAATATTCCAATGGCAAAGGCAGGGAATTATTTAATTCGAATCGAGAGCCATACCCAACACATCTGCATTAAGTGAATGTTTGATCCGATTAACGAGAGAGGCGGACTGCAAGTCCGCCCTCTTTGCGTTTAGGGGTTTTAGGGGCGGAGCCCCTAGGCGTGGGGGTGATGGAAGACTTGCCGAGTGTGTAGATGAAGGGAGATCCCCGCCTTCGCGGGGATGACAACGAAGGATGCGCGGGGATGACAACGAAAGATGCGCGGGGAAGACAAGAAGGTCGTGCGGGGATGTGACTCAACGAGGCAAGGCTGCAATCAGGGGGAGACCTCCCCCTCTTGACAGCTACCGCATCTGGAACTATATTTCGAGACATGAATAAATTCTTTGGACAGAACATCGCAGCAACTGCAATCGCAGCAAGCCCGGCAGCAGCCCGAGCTATTGTGGGGCTGTCCAGAGAAACCAAGGTCTGTAAGGCGTAACGCCAAAATCCAGATAGCAAGTTTCAAGGGCAGCCCCGTAAAAGGCTGCTCTTTTTGCGACCGCTCGTTCGTTATACCAAACGACAAGACCTCCGGAGGCTCACGAGCTCTCGCCATCGCGGCACGCTCACGCCGTGCCGTTCCTGGCTCACATTTACCCCAATTTTAACCACTAACCACAAGGAAACGGAAATTCTCACCTAGATCCTTCGCCCTTTGCAGGGCTCAGGATGACACTGAGTTGAAAATCAAGGCTCTGGATGGCGTTGAAGCTACATTACAGGGTATTTATTATTCTATAATTACGCAGTAAAATTTGAGAATTTACGATACCTATATAGGAGCATAAAATGCGCAGAAGACTTTTGAGCGAAGGTGCCAAGGAACTTTCTTACGAAATCCGCGAGATCGTGAAGAAGGCAAACCAGCTCAAGGCCCTGGGTCTCCCCATACACTGGGAAAACATCGGCGACCCCATCGAAAAGAAATGCCAGCTACCCGACTGGATCAAGGATATCGTGGTGGACCTGGTCAAGACCAACCGCAGTTACGGCTACTGCCCCTCCAAGGGCATGCTAGAAACCCGCGAATTCCTGGTGAAGGAGAACAACAAGCTGGGCGGCGCACAGATCAACGTGGACGACATCCTGTTCTTCAACGGCCTGGGTGACGCCATCGCCACCATCTACGGCCTGCTCTCGATGAACACCCGCATTATCGGACCTGCCCCGGCATACAGCACTCACAGTTCCGCCGAAGCGGCACACGCCCACACGGCCCCTATCACCTACAGCCTCCAGCCCGAAAACCACTGGTACCCGGACCTGGAAGAACTGGAAAACAAGGTGAAGTACAACCCGAGCATCGCGGGTATCCTGGTGCTGAACCCGGACAACCCGACCGGCATGGTCTATCCGCTGGATATCCTCAAGAAAATCGTGGATATCGCGAAGCGCTACAACCTGTTCATCATCTGCGACGAAATCTACAACAAGAT
>CALATK010000147.1 GCA_937891805.1 uncultured Fibrobacter sp.
TGGACTTGGCGTCCGTCTGAATTCCGGGAATCAAGTTCACGAAGTCGGTCAGAGCCTGTACCGTGTCCTGCAGACGCAGGTTCATGCCCCACAGCACGCTGGAGAAGGGCTCGTTCCCGAGGGTCGGGGTCTTGGCCGTAGTGCTCTGGCTCTTGTACAGCGCAGTGACACCAAAGAGGGATCCCGTACCAAAGCCGTAGCGTTCCAGCGGGAGTTCCGCTCGCGCGCCCAGCAACAGCTTGTTGTCTATCTCGAACAGGGGTTCACATTCGAAGGTGACCTTGATTTCCTTGTTGGGGTCCAGGGCGCGCTCGCTCAAAAGCTCAATCTGACCAAGCTCGTAGTTCACCTCGTAGTCCGTTCCACGAATAAGGGTAGTGGAACCGGCGGTGAGCTTTTCCGTGCCCGGAGAAATATCCATGCATGAGCCCGCGCTCACCGAATAGCTAGACGCAGGGTCACGAACACTGATGATGGAATTGCGGCGCTTACCCACCGATTCAAAATAGAAGCGGCTGGTAAAGCGGTTCAGCTTGTAGACCGGCAAGGTGTACAGCTGGGACATGGCTCCCGTAGAATCCAGCAAGCGAAGCGGTTCCAGGCAGTTTTCGCGAGCACGCTCCGTAGCGCCCGCTCCGGAATACTGCGACAAGGGTTTACAAGGGAGCCACATTTCGCCGGTATAGTTTCCGGAGGCGTCCTTCTTGAAGATGGTCGCATCGTTCACCAGCGGGCTTCCGGTGGAGGTGTCCGCCACCCCAAGAGTCTTGAGGTAGGTGCCCGACATGCCGGACTTGTTCTTGAGGCGCAGCACAAAGCTGCTGGAGCTGGCATCAGAAATTCCAACGGAATAAACATTACGGAGCATCAGCTTGTCGATGTCCGTCAGTTCCGAAAGGGTGGCATCCCACTGGATCAGCACCATGCTGGAGCCGTTCCTGATGGTGGTGCCCGTGCGGCCGCTACCGTCGTTACTCCAGCTGGCCGCCACCAGGGTATTGCGGTTCACCCCGTTGATTTTCAAAATGCCAGTCTTGGGGTCGTAGGTGTAATCGCTGCTGGGAATTTCCACCATGCGTTCCACCAGTTTCGTAATGGTTTTTCCGCCAGGCGTCTTGTACACCACCGTAATGTTGTCCACCACGTCCTTGGCGTTGTTCAGGTTGCTGCGCTTAAAGAGTTTCAGGTTCGTGGCCGGGTAGTTCGAGGTGGTGCGTCCGGTAATGGCCGCACTGATGTAGTTGTCCCTGGCCTCGTGATTCAAAAAATAGTAGCGGTAGGCCACGAACTGCTTGTCCAGAATCTGGAATTCCGTTGTGGACTCGTTGGCATTGATGGTGTATTCTTCCTGGGAACCGCCATCCTGGGACGCGATGGTGGTAAGCCTCCAGTCCCCCAGTTTCCAGTCTGCCTTGATACCGAATAGCCCCTGGTGGTTCTCGGAGTATCCCGTCAGTTCCGTACCCGAGAGGGTCAGAGAAGTCGTTCCCGCTTCCACCCTCTGGAGGATGTAGTCCTCGAATTCGTCCTTGTAGGATTCCTCGTAGACCACCCTCACCTGGTTCTGGATACCGAGGCCCGTCTCCACGTTGTTGATTTCCACAGTGATGTAGGGGCCGATCTTGCCCTTCACCATAAAGCTCGGATCATAGTGTAACGACAGTGATGGTACCAGACTCGTATTAGAACTTCCCTGGGCATCATCCTTTTCGGCATAACCCTTGAGGCGAATATCCATGGTTCCCTGGAGCATCAGCTTGGGCTTGTCCAGGCCAAAATCTTTCATCCAGGCGGGCATGGTCACCGGCACCGTAATGTCGAACACGGAACCTGTTTCCGGCGTTTCGTAACCATCGTCCTTCTGGCCCACCAGGCCGTTCAGCCACAGGTTCTTGCGGCCGATATCGTACATATCCGCCACATAGTCAGTCAGTTCCGGATAGTGGGCGGTCCACAAGGTGGTGGTGTCCCTAGAAAGGCTGTTCACCCGCTTTTCGCTCACGTCCATTTCGCGGGTGGCGATATCGATGTCGTGGCTATAGACCTGCCCCCTGTTGTTTTTCATGAGCCTAGGAGACGCCCCGACGCCACCGAAGGGAAGCATTCCATTCAGGGGGGTGGCCGAAGGGGGCAATTCCATATACTGGTAGGTAGGCTGCCACTCCGTCTCTGCCGGGTCCGGTTCCGCCTCTGTTGGTGCATAGCCGCTGGAGTCCGCCTGAGCCCACAGGGAAACACTTGCCCACAGGATGGACAAGCCAAAGGCGAACAACCCCAAAGGGGTTCTATGCAAGAACCTTTTCAAAATATTCCGTCACAAAATACTGAATTTAGGGGTCCTAAATCCACTATTTTTTCAAGATTTTCGGGGAAATTAGAAAAATATGAATAGGGAGGGGCGAACGCCCCTCCCTAAAACCCTTCCCTACACGCTCATAATTACCATTCCTCGGGAACTGTTCGTTGGGAGGTAATTAAGAGCGTGGGCGCAAACTGCGTTTGCTCATTACTACAGGATTACAGGAACAGTTCGATTCCGCCACGAACCTTTTCCCATGACTTGTTCTTCTTGCACAGGAAATCCATCATCTTTTCGTAGGTGGCGGTGTTGGCGAAGCCCTTCCAGAGCCTGCGTTCCACGGATTCGCCGCTGTCCTTGTCGATGGTGGTAATGGTATCGTAGTAGGCCGGATTGTCCTTGAATTCGGTAATCAGGATTCCCTTCAGGTCTTCCGTGTAGATACGGGAGGCATACTTGAGGATAGAATCGTTGAAATTCAATTCGTTTTCCACCAGCCATTCGAAATCCTGAATCGGGTCGCCATACACAAGCCAGTGCTTGAGGGCGAGAGCCACCACCAGGTCCTTCACGGCGCTGCGGAAAATAAACTTGTCTTCGAGACGGCCATTGAAGGTAATCTTGGTCAGCGGATTATCGTCGTTGGCCTCGATGGAAACGCCCTTGCCCGGGGTCACGCGGCGGATCTTGATGGGGAGTCGGCTAAGGAGCTGCCATGCCTTGGTGAAGGCGATGGTCTTGCGCACAAAATCCTTCTCCTTTTCGGGAGCCACGCGCACAAAGGCGCCAAAGCAACGCTGGTACAAGGTTTCCTTGTCAAAGATGCAGTCGCTAGAGCGGCATTCGCTGAGCTTGCCGTCCATCATGAAGAGGGTCTTGGCCAGTT
>CALATK010000148.1 GCA_937891805.1 uncultured Fibrobacter sp.
CCAGCTTGATGTAAATCTGCGCCCCGCCTAAAAGCTTGGTCGCCGTCGGGGCAAAGTACAGCGGAGTCTCGCGGCCAATGTAGTCGCGCTGAATAATGCGGAGCTCTTCCAGAAATTCCGGGTCGTGGATGTATTTGTTGAATGCCGCTTCCAGGTCGTCCAGCGGGCGACGGATGATTTCGGCAACATACTTGCCGCCGAACTTGTCAAAGAAACCGTTGTCAGAGGTAATCATAGTGGTTTGTAAACAGTGGTTAGGATTTAATGTGTGATGGTCTGTTTTCAGTCGTCAGTATATAATTTGGCGCCAAAGGCGCGACTATAAGAACTCACAACTGACAACTCATCACTCATTACTTTTTTCTGGTTAAGGGTTAAACAAAAAAGGCCTTCGGGAGTCCGAAAGCCTTTTTCAATTCTTGGTTGCAAACACTTGATGAAAACAGCAAACCGGACTCTATTTCGTAGAGCCCCACCACCAACGGTTGAAACGGATTACTGCATTCATCTTCATATGCCAAATTTAGGAAGTCACGACCCCATTGGCAAGGGATTCCTCACAAAATAACACAAAAAATAAGGCGTCGGGAACACCGAGCGCCTTTTTAAACACTGGATGAAAATGGCAATACCTAAATCCCTTCTTTGAGAACCTCGTCGATAGCGGCGCTAGCGTCAAAGCGGATTGCCAGTTTCATCTTAATGACTTCAATATATATACTAATTCGTTGTCTGTCAATGGGTTATGGCGCGGTTTTTGTAAAATTTTTTTGCCAAAAAACCGCAATTTTGGGTCTGTTGAGTCCCATTTGTCGAAAATATTGCTCTTTTTTGCCGTTTTTTGCTTATATTTATGACGACATAGTTTAGAGTTCGTTCTTATTCAGACAGCTGGAAAACGACCAATATTTCATCGTCTAGGAATAAGGCCGATTGCTCGCACCCTGTGGTGTGGGTCGTTTGTGCCTGTTAGACGATTGGGTTACTTGGTCGTTACCTCAGCTGTTTAGGGCACTTGCGGTTCCACACCTTTTTTTGTGGCGAAAGTGCTCCGGGTACGGCGGGCTCCGCAGTTTGAGGATGCCCATGGGTAAAATCTTATTTGGTCTGGTTTTTATGCTGGCCGCGACAGTCTCCTTTGCGGAGGGTCTTTGCGTACAGTTTTGTGTGGATTGCTCCAGAAATCCCGAAGGGGCGTCCTGTGCCAAAATCGATCAGGTGTGCGGGAACTGTCCGGCTATTTTGGATAGTATACGGCAGGATTCCATTTCTGCTGTAGCCAGGGCAGATTCTATCAAAAAAGCAATGGAAATTCGTGATTCTTTGCAAAAAGAAGATTCCGGCATGTTGGCTCAGTTGATATTGAACAACTGCAAGAGTGATTCCTGTAATTACGAGGTGACGGTCAACGAAGGCCGGTTGGGTCATGTCCGTGGCAAGAAAGGTAACAACGCGGCAAAAGCGGACTCTGTGAAGAATTCCATTTCGCTTTTGCCCCCGATGAGCGAAGAATGTCAAGGTTTCTGTGAAATGTGTAATGCAGAACAGCAATCCGACACGATATGCTTAAAGATTGAAACCCAGTGCCGATGCAAGGCTTATATGGAACAGGACCGCAAGTTGGCGGAAAAGGCAAAATCGGACAGTATCGCCGCTGCGGAAAAAACTTTAGCGCGGGAAAATGTTTCCCAAAAGGTTGCCGACGGCATTTTTGGCTACTGCAACAAAAAACCGGAGGCTAGTCCTTGTTCCCTTTCGGTGAACCTTGCCGGTGAAAAATTTGCTACGGTGAAAATTGTGGACTTGTCTAGCGGAAAGCAGATTGCCGTTGTCGTGGATACGGTAAAGGTTGTTGTAGAAGAACCGAAGGCCGACACCCTTGCTGATACGGCGATGGTGACCGTGAATGAACCAAAGGCTGATACGGCTAAAACGCCAGAAAAAGTAGAGAACCCGATTCCGCCAATGCAGAAATTTTACATAGGTGTTTCGTTAGCTATGGAAATGTTCAATGAAAAGGAAGTGGCCAACTATCGAGTAAATTCGATAGATCGTCCTTTTATTTCTTCTGGCGATGGCTTGTCTACTGATCATATTGGTGTGAGCCTAGGCTTCTTATTGCGGTGGTATCTATACCGGTTTGGCTCGTTCCAGACGGGGTTAAACGTCCTATTCCATCACGGTGATTATACAATCGACGAAGATGACTTGTATATCTATAATATTGGCCGAGGCGATGGTGAAATTGATTACTATACGATAATGGCGGAAATCCCATTGCAATTCCGTTTTGGAATCCCACTTGGGAAAATAACGCATGTGAGCCCATTTGTAAGTATCTCCACGCATATTCGTAAACCGATTTATGCATGGTTGAACCATTATTATGCGGACTGGGATTGGACTGTTCAGGATTACGACTACTATAGTGGTCAATATTACAATTACACCCAAAGTTCAGAAACATCTTACGAATACTGGGGAGAAGCGTCTTATGCCGATTGGGAATTTGTTGATTACCTGGGAATCGGCTTGGAACTCTACCGTTATGTGACGATACAGTGGCAAATTCTGGTGGCCTCGATCCGAACAAATGTGGATGAAATAGAAGCCTACCATAACGGAATTGACACGTGGCGGCTGAATCTAGATGTTGCCTGGTAATGGGGAGGGAAAAATGAAAGCACTTAAATACATAGCTCTGTTAATGTTTGTGTTCCTCTTTGTTGCCTGCAGTGAGGAAAGCCCTTTTGAGGTTGCCGAAGAGGATTTAAATGAAGCCGAAGAGCTTGCTCAGCAGAAATATAACGAAAGCAAAAGGGCGGAGAATTCTGTGAGCGAAGAAGAAAAATGCCGCAGGGGCATAAGTACTTATAGTGATGACTACTGTTGTACATATTATGGAGAGCGGTGTAGTTATTATTCTAGCTCTAGCTATAGCTATATGAGTGACGCGGATAAGTGTTATTATGGTACGGGTGACTATAGCGCTGATTACTGCTGCACTTATTATGGTTATCAGTGCGCCTATGTTTACGGCAGTTCGTCATCAAGGTACAGTAGTTCTTCTTACTATTCTAGTGGTTCCAGTGCAAAAACTGAGGTTGCAGAGGCTCACACCATCAAAAGTAAAACGATGAAGTTTACACTTACGTATTATAAGCAAAAAACATCTGGTTGGGATAACGTCTTTGGCTCGTCATATACGGATGGAGACCCTATGTTTAGTTTCCGTATAGACTTTATTGCATCGGGAGGACAGGTTTCAACACATAATACAGGAAAAATCCTCTCTCTAAGTGATAAGGGCACGTGGAGTGGTGAGAAAAGCGTGACGATTGATGTTCCGATAGCAACCCAAGATATCAAAATTTGTCCTAGTATTGTTGATGACGATTTGACGGATTCGGGAAATGATGTGATGACTTCAGGTAATTGCTATACAAAATATAATGTCGGGTATTTGAATGATTACACCGATGTTTTGCAAAATGATAATACAGCAAAACACTATGACCTTGAATGGGAATGGTACCTGTATTAAGGAGCGTTGATGAAAAGTTTTATTACTTGTGCAATTCTCTTGGCAAGCATGGTTCTTACATCTTGTGCAACCGTGTTTCCGGTTCATAATCCTGATATGAACCGCGATGAATATGCGGGCTTGATTGCTGCCGAAAGTGAACGTACGGTCTGCTATGAAAAAGGCTTTCGGGGCGGCATGTTGTTCTTGGATTTTGTTCTAGGAGCACCCTTTCTTTGGACGCCGCTGATTTTTGATGCGGCCACAGGAAAGTACACCGCCTATTATTACCATCATAACCGATGCGAAAAATATAAGGCCGAAGAACGCCATGCAAGGTATTCGCAGCAGTATCCGCAGGCCAAGCAAGAAGAAGTCAGGACGCTGAGTGAGCCAGATCCGGCTTATGTTGCACCAGTCGCACCTGCCGCTTCACCGTCTAAACCCGTAGAAAGCGAACCTCGTGAGGAGGCTGCGAAAGAAAAGATGCCTGCTCCAGTTGAGAAATCGCCTGCGGTAAAAGAAGAACCTTCTGTTCCGATTAAGGAAGAGGCTCCTGCCCCTGTAAAAGAAGAGGACGAATACGAAGATTTGTATTAAAGAGGACCAACATGAAAAGACTTTCTTTCAAGTACATTGCAGGAGCACTCACCCTCCTTGGCGCTTTATTACAGGCTTGCTCCGGCGAGAACGGGGCCGATGGTCGCGATGCCGAAGAAGTGAACGTGGACTCGCTTGCCACGGCCATCAGGTCCGAGGTGACGGAGTCCCTTTGGGACACCCTTTACGCGAAACCGTATGTGGATACCGTCTATAAAATCCTCTTTGACAATGCTTTCGGTACGGCATGGATGGATTCCACCAGGCAAGCGCTGGTTGATAGCCTCAAGCAGGCGGACTACGATTCGCTCTATGCAGCTCTTTACGATTCCGTCTATTACGACATTTACAGCCAAAGCGTCATAAAGCAATTACAGGGATATACGTGGACCGTCAAAGAAGAGATTAATCTTGCCTTTGCAAACCAGTACCCGCTGATGTACAAGGATTATGTGAATAGTAGTGGCGATATCTATCCGGTGCCTGTATCCGTAATAGTCCGCAATGCATGTCCTTCAGTCATATCCATTTTTGACACTGGGCCTTGCAGCTGGAAAAAAATCATGGTCAAGGCCTGGATCACCGACTGGACGGATACGGGAAGTGTTTCTGGCATTGTGAATGCCGACACAACGGATGTATTCGCTCCGCCCTTAACCTTTGACATGACTAAAGCTGTCAAACTTACCGCTCCCGAAAAGGTCAATATCCAGATTCGTGCCTACGCACTGGAAAACGACCATGAAATCCTGTTCTATTCCGCATCCGAGCCGACCACACTCTACCCCGTGCAGGTCAATGGCAGTGAACTACAAGGTGTGAAAAACAGAAACTGGTGGTATGGAGTTTGGGTCACTCCCAACATGGATTCCATTCCGAACATCCTGAACGACCTGAAGAAGAAACTTCCGGAAGGCTCCGTAAAAGTTTACCAGAAATACAGCGACGACGAAACCATCGCCGAAAGTTCCAAGCGCGTCGTCAAGGCAGTCTACGAAGTCTTGCAGGCAAGAAAAATCACTTATCTCCAGAACAACGGTGCAGGAAGTACAGGACAAAAAATAAACTACCCCATCGAGGTCCTCCGAAGCCGCGACGGTCTGTGCATCGAAACTGCTGTTCTGTTCGCATCCATCCTGGAGGCACTGGGAATGCAGGTTTTCATTGTCAACATCCCTGGACACGCTTTTGTAGGGTGGCGCACTGACGAGAATAGTAATACATTGGATTTTGTGGAGACAACGCTGATTGGTGGAACTTCGACATTTGCCTATGCGAACAGTTCGGGCATTGAAAAGTTCAATGAACAGCTTGATGCGGGCAACTTCGAATCCGGCGATGCGGAACTGATTGACATTGAGGCCGTCCGCGAGTACGGTATTATGCCCAACGATATTCCGTAGTAAACATTTCTAGATGTTTCCAAAAGGCAAAAACCGCCGACTCAATCAAAGTTGACGGTTTCTTTTTTATAAGATTGCAACTTAATAGACTACAACGCAGCGAAAAGTGCCTTCAGCTTTTCGCTGTTTTTGATTCCCGGAGCGTCTTCGACACCGCTGGAGACATCAATCAGCTCAGGGTGGAATTTTTCGCAAATTGTGCCGACATTTTCGGGGGTGATACCGCCTGCAAGCCAGAGGGGAATGTCGCCCGCTTTTTCGAGGAGAAGCGATTCGGGGATGGTCTTGCCCGTTCCACCGGGAATGCCTTCCACTTTTGCGTCCAGCAGGATGCGGGGCTCGCCGTGAGTGCGGAGGTCGGCGACGGTCTGGAAATCTTCGGGAGTGCCTACGCGGGCGGCGCAGTAGTGGGCGAGGTCGGTGTAGGCATCTGACGGTGTGATTCCGTGGAACTGGACTGCGTCAAGAACACCTTCACGGGCGAGCTTGATGGCGGTTTTTCCCTCCTCTGAATTCGGGTCGGTAATGACACCCACGAGAATCGGGGTTTCTGATTTGTCTTTGCGAGCGGAGCGAAGCAATCTCTCCTTAAAACTGCGCACGAATTCTTCGGTAGTCAGGCGTTTGGTGTTGCTGAACACGAATCCCAGCATGTCGGCGCCCAGTTCGGCGGCAAGCAAGCCGTCTTCGACACGGGTGATGCCGCAGATTTTGACCAGCGGGCGATGAATCAAGGTCCCTGAGTGGTACACTGAGCCTGTCGAAGTGCTTGCCGAAGGGACAATGTGTTGTTGATGGGCCTTGCGCTCTGCGAGCTGTTCAGCGGAATTTTTCCAGAACCTGCCGCGGGCATTTTCGCACCCGCTTTCGAATGCAGACACAACTTCTTTTGCAAGGGGCGGATTCTTGGCCACAGCTTCGCCTACCAGGATTCCCGTAAACCCGAGACTGCGGGCATAATCGGCATCGGCGGGGGTCAAAATTCCCGATTCGAAAACAGCCTTCGCAGGAAGCTTGGTACGCACCGACGCGGGAATCAGCGGGTCGGTGTGGAATGTAGCCAGGTCGCGGGAGTTCACGCCTGCGACAATGGTTTTCGCGGCGTCTGCCCCGAGTGCGCTCGTGACAACCGAAAGCTTGCGGAAGTCATCTTTTTCGCGAACTTCCACGAAAGCCTGAATGTCAAAAGACTGCGCTCGCTTCGCCATGCGTACAAGCTGTTCGTCATCCAGAATACGGGCAATGAGGAGCACCGCGTCGGCGCCGCAGCGGTACGCGATGTCGATTTCGTCTTCGTAGAGCAAGAAATCCTTGCGGAGCACGGCGCAGGCATGCAAGCCCTGCTGTCGGCGGCGTTCCATCAAATCTGCAACTGCAATCAAGTCACGGAGCGACCCCTTGAAAAAATTCCCTTCGGTCAGCACCGACACGGCCTGCGCATGGGCCTCGGCGTAAGTCGTTGCAAGCCCTACCGGATCCAGGTCCGGTGCAATATCACCCTTGGAAGGGGATGCCCGCTTGACCTCAAGAATCGCACCGGCGTTCCCGAGGAATTCCGTATGGCCTACGCGGCGCTTTTCGGGAATTTCGATGCCAAAGTTAAGCCCAAGCCGTTCGATGTCGGCTTTGCGCATCCGCACTATCTTCGCAAGAATATCTTCGCTCATTTTGTTGCCTTTGTCATCCTGAACGCTTCCCGTTAAGCCGTCATCCTTCACAACCGAAGGTTGTGAAGGATCCAGGCCTGGATTCTTCGTCCCCTTACAGGGTCCTCAGAATGACATTACGAATTCGTTTCGACCTTCACTTCCTCAATCTTTTTCAGGACCGAGCCGTCTTCCATCGCCTTCATGGCCTTGTCGAAGCCTTCCTTGATGCTGGCTGCCTTCTTGCTGATGTAGAGGGCGGCACCGGCGTTCAGGGCGCAGGCGTACTTGATGCCCGGGCGGCCCTTGCCGTTCAGCACGTCGAGAGCGAGGTTGAAGTTGTCGACACCCGTACCGCCGGCGAGGTCTTCGGGATCCACGGAGGGGATGCCGAAGTCCTTGGGGTCGATGCGGTAAGTCTTGTACTCGCCATCTTCCAGGATTTCGGCGATGGTCGTCGGCACGCACGGAGAAATTTCGTCGTAGCCGTCGTCACTGATGGCGACCATCACGCGCTTCGCGCCGAGGGCCTTCGCCGCCTTGGTGAAGGGTTCCAGCACGGTCGTGCTATAGACGCCGAGCATTAGGTACTTGGCTTCGGCCGGGTTCGTGAGGGGGCCGAGCAAGTTCATGATGGTCTTCACGCCGAGAACGCCGCGAACCGGGCCGGCAAAACGCATGGCGCTGTGGTAAACAGGTGCCATCAGGAACACAAAGTTCGTCTTGTCGATGACGGAGGCTGCCTTTTCGGGAACCATGTCCAGCTTGAAGCCTGCAGCCGTGTAGAAGTCGGCGGCACCGGACTTACTAGAGACAGCACGGTTGCCGTGCTTTGCAATCTTCGCGCCACAGCTGGCGGCAATCAGGCCAGAGAGCGAGCTCACGTTGAAGCTGCCCTTGCCGTCGCCACCGGTACCCACGATGTCGGTGAGTTCGTCACCGCTGTAGGGGAACTTGCGCTTCTTGCTGCTGAGTACCTTCGCGCAGCCGGCGATTTCATCGGCAACAGGTCCCTTGCTGGAAAGTGCGGTCAGGATTGCGGCCATCTGGCGTTCGTCCATGATGCCGTCGGTCAAGTCTTCCATGAACATTTCGGCGGTTTCGCGGCTCAAGTCCTTGCCTTCGGTAAGCGTGTTCAAGATTCCACGCACGTCAAGCGGTTCGCGACGGTAGTTGAGGAACGCCTTGAAGAATTCGTCAGCGCGTCCGCTGGCGATAGATTCCGGGTGGAATTGCACGCCCTCAATGGGGAGCGTCTTGTGGCGGATGCCCATGATATCGCCGTCGGTAGCACGCGCGGTCACTTCGAAATCCGGAGAAAGCGTCGCTTCGTCAACGACCAGGCTGTGGTAACGCGTGAAGATGTTCTTCTTGCCGATGGTGCGGAAGAGTCCCTTGCCGTCCAGGTCGATTTCTTCGGCGATGCCGTGCTTGATGAACTTGGCCTGCACAATCTTGGCACCGAAGGCGTAACCGATGGCCTGGTGGCCGAGGCACACGCCCAAAATCGGGAGCTTGCCCGCAAAGTGCTTGATGGCTTCCACGGAGACGCCCGCGTCTTCGGGGCGGCCCGGGCCCGGGCTCACAATAAGGCGGCTCGGGGAGAGCTTTTCGATGTCGGCGATGGTGCATTCGCGGCTACGGAGCACGCGAATTTCTTCGTTAGTGATTTTTGCAAGCGCCTGATAGACGTTGTAAGTAAAAGAATCGTAGTTGTCGATGATGATGATCATAGTTAAACTCTGTGGTTAG
>CALATK010000149.1 GCA_937891805.1 uncultured Fibrobacter sp.
TCGACGAAATTGTTCCCTGCCTCAAGGATACCGAAACTGGGGAAATCAAGGAAACTGTGGTATTCAGGATTGAAAGCAGGTCTTTCCTGGAAAAATTCAACGAAAAGAACGGGTGGGAAATTAATTGGATCAAAACTCCCAAAGAAGTTGAGGTCTTTGCCCTTGCCTTGAAGGAAAATAATGAAATTCAAGGGCTTGTCGGAGTAAGAAATGATGTGGATGTAAAAGCTGCCTATTTGCATTGGGCTTGTACCGCTCCGCAAAATAACAAACATGCTTTTGGTAAGCAAAAATACATCGGTGTTGGGGGTCATCTTTTTGCCATAGCGGCGGACCGTTCCCTTGCATGGGGATATGACGGATTTATTCATGGTTTTGCCCTTAACAAAGAGCTGCTAAATCACTATATTGAGATTGTGGGAACGAGGTCTATACCTATGAGTGGAATTAGAAAGCCCGCCGTCATTCTGGCGGATTCCATGGAAGAGTACTTGGCTCCTCCGAATCCTTATAAAAACCCGCCTAAAGGCAAGTTAAACCTGCTGGAATTAGGGCGATATGCCGAGCGTGTGGGAAAAGAATTTGATGAACTGACTGCCGATGAAATCCTGCAGTTCAAGATTCCGTAATCTATAACCTTGATGTCATAGTAGCCCCGTCTTTTTATGCATGTAGGCGGAGACGAAAGCACTTCCTTTATATTACGGAAAGTGTAATAACGGCAGGTTGTTTTACATAATTTGAAATCTAGATTTCATCGTAAATTTCAAGATTTCTTCCTCTCTTTACATTTTCTTTCCGCTTTTTCAATAATTGGCGGGTTGTGCTGAGATTTGGCACGGTTTTTGCAAAGCCTTTTCGCAAAAATAGGAATAATGCGCGGATTTGAGAATGATTCGCAAAATTAGGAAAGGACGAGTATGAACGCTCAAGCTCTTTACGACCCGATGAACGAACATGACGCCTGCGGTGTCGGCCTGGTCGCCAATATTAATAATGTAGCCTCGCACCAGATTGTGCTGCAGGGCATTACTGTTTTGAAGAGGCTCATGCACCGCGGTGCAGCAGGTGGAGACCCGGAAACCGGCGACGGTGCGGGTCTCTTGCTTTCGATGCCCCACAAGTTTTTCCGCAAGGTGAACCCGGAACTGCCTGCGCGTTACGGCGTGGCGATGTTCTTTGTGGAGAATACGCTTGCGGCGGATGCCTTTGACGCGAAAATCAAGGAGATTGCCGCTGCCGAGAGCATGCCGGTGCTGAACTTCCGCGAGGTGCCGGTGAATGCCGACAAGATCGGTCGCACTGCCCGCGAGACGTTGCCGCATATCCGCCAGGTGTTCTTTGACGGTTCCGCTTTTGAAAATGACGGCGCGTTTGATATTAAGCTGTATGTGGTTCGCCGCCTGATGGAAAAGGCCTGCAAGGGCTTGTATGTTTGTAGCTGCAGCCGCCGTAGCATCGTCTATAAGGGCCTGCTTCTTGCGAGCCAGATTGAGGGCTTCTACAAGGATTTGAACGATCTCGATTTCGAGAGCCCGATTGCGCTTGTACACCAGCGCTATTCGACCAACACGTTCCCCACATGGCCGCTGGCACACCCGTTCCGCTACCTCGCTCACAACGGCGAAATCAACACCCTGCGCGGTAACCTCAACAGCCTGCGTGCCCGCGAGCCGCACCTGAAGAGCGAGATTATCGGCGACGATTTGCAGAAGCTTTTGCCGCTCGTTCCGGCGGGGCAGAGTGACTCGGCTAGCCTGGACAACATGTTTGAGCTTCTCGTCGCTGCGGGTCGTAGCCTTCCGCATGCGATGATGATGCTCATGCCTCAGGCCTGGGGTAAAAAACATTACCTGGGTCGCGATGTGCGCGGGTTCTTCGAATACGAATCCATGCTCATGGAACCGTGGGATGGCCCTGCTGCCGTGGCGTTCAGCGATGGCGTGAATGCGGGTGCGATTCTTGACCGCAACGGCCTTCGTCCGGCACGTTACACTCTGTGTAAAGACGGTCTTTTCGTGATGGCGTCTGAGACGGGCGTGCTCGATTTGCGCGACGACGAGGTGGAAGAAAAGGGCCGCCTCAAGCCCGGCGAAATCATTTATCTGGATTTGGAAAACCACCGCATTTTGAAGAATGCGGAGATGAAGGCGCAGGTGGCACGCGCCAAGCCTTACCGCCGCTGGGTTGCCGAGAACAAGATGAGCGTCCGCGGGCTCTTCAGCGAAATCAACCCGTCTGACGTTCCCGACGACATTCTGGTGCAGCAGAAGCGCTTTGGCTATTCTGCCGAAGACCTCTCCATCATCTTGCAGCCGATGGCGAAGAACGGTGCGGAGCCGATTGGTTCCATGGGTAACGATGCCGCGCTGGCCGTGCTTTCGGACAAGCCTCAGCCACTGTT
>CALATK010000150.1 GCA_937891805.1 uncultured Fibrobacter sp.
GTTCCCGACGTTCTTCATGGTGCGCGACGGCAAGATTGTAAACCAGCTGGGGGGTGCCGTCAAGGAAGAGGAACTGCTCTCTGCCCTGCAATACACGCCGAGTCCGCTGGCAAAACCCGCCGCGAAGCAGAAGAAGGTCAAGAATGCGAAACGCAACATGGTGTGCAAGACTCCGGGCCAGTTCAACGGGCTCAAGAACCTGGTGACTATCTCGTTCGTGTTCGGCGATTACGAAATCGAGAACGTGGACATCGTGACGGACGTGTTTGTGCCGCCGGAACTGAGCGACAAGCGCGAGCAACTGATGGATCACGTGCGTGCCAGCGGAAAGGGCGAGGTGGAGCCCACCATGACCGGGTTCCGCATCCATATCGACAACGATTGCCGCTTTATGAAGGCGATGGACATGAAGCGCGCCTCTACATACGGCGAGATGCGTGCGGGCCTCGAACTGCAGGGCTTTACCTGCCAGTAGTTATTGGTAGGTAAAGCATTGATAAGATGATAGTGGATCCCCGCCTGCGCGGGGATGACAAAAGGGTGCACCGTGTATGACAAAGGGGTGCGCTGGGGATGACTGTGGCCCCTGTTATTTCTTTTCGTAGCGCACGTAGGCAAATTTTTTGCTATCGGGGGCCCACGAGTTCACGTTGATGGTTCCCTGGCCACCGAACAGCTTTAGAATCGTGCGGGGCTCGCTCCAGTCGGTCTTATCGCTGCCCGTCATCAGGCGGATTTCTACGTTCTTGTTGGGCACGTGTTCGCCGGGGCGCACGTCCCGTTCGTGGTAGGCCAGCATCACGACTTTCGTGCGGTCGGGCGAAATATGCGGGAACCAGGTGTTCCAATGGGCGTCTTGTGTCATCTGCGTCTGTTCGGAGCCGTCGGACCTCATGCGCCACGCCTGCATACGACCGCTGCGAACAGAATTGAACCAGATGTATTCTCCGTCGCAGTCGTATTCCGGTCCGTCATTCAAGCCGAAAGCCGTCGTGAGCTGCGTCTCGTTCCCGCCGGCAGTGGGAATGGTGTAAATGTCGTACTCTCCATCCCGTTCGGCGCAGTAGGCGAGCATTTTTCCGTCGGCGGTAACACCGTGGAGGTAGCTGGGAGCAAGGGGCGTCACCAGTTCCGGCATTCGTCCGTCAAAGAAAATCTTGTAGATGCGGGAAAGGCCGTCTTCTTTGGTGTGGTGGCTCACGAAAAGTCCTAAACCGTCGGGAGAGAGTACGTGGTCGTTGTTGCAGTTGTCTACAAAGTAGCTCGGGACTTCCGTCACCTCGCCGCTCTCGATTTCGATTTTATAGATGCGGCCTTCGCTGTTGTAGGTGAGGAATTTTCCGTCGGCGCTCCAGTTGGGCGCTTCGATGACCTTGTCGAATTTCTTGAGGAGTTTTGATTCGCCGGTCTCGATGTCGAAAATTTCCAGGAAGGACTTGTCTCCGCTGCGGTCCCAGACTTCGCCCGGGCTGAGTTCGAAGGGGTAGCTCACTCCCCATGCGGCGCGGAGGTTGTCCATCTGCGTCATCATCTGCATGGTCTTGCTGTGGGGCATCTCGGGGCATTCCCTGAGGCCTTTCTCGAGGGCCGCCTTGCAGCCCAGCACCTCGTACTCGTAGCAGTTCTCGATGCGGGGCGGTTTTACGGACTCTACCAGATTTCCGGCTACATCGAACAACTGAATTTCTTCCATGTCGTTCAAGTTCTGCACACGGATAAAGCCAGCGGTTCCGTTGATGACGCCCTCGTTTTTGAGCGGCGCTACCATCGAGGTTTTGAGATGCGCCACTTGGCCATTCGCATATGTGAGGTCGATCCAGTCCGTCGCATCCACGCCCGTGTGGAACTTGACGCACTTGGTTTTCGTCTGCACGATGTGATTTGCGACACGGTTCCCACCCGATGTCATTTCCGCACAGTCTCCACCTGATGTCATCCCCGCGGAGGCGGGGATCTCCTTGCAAATTTCCGGGTCAGTCAAAAAGATATCCGCGAACGTGAGGCTGTAAATGCCCAAGTCCAGCAGCGCGCCGCCCGCAAGCTCCGGCTTTTGCAAACGTTCGATATGCGAAAGCGGCATAGAAAAATCCGCTTCCACGCTTTCCACCTTGCCAATTTTCCCGGCAAAAATCCAGTCCTTGACCATCTGCACGGCGGGCAAGAACCTTGTCCACATGGCCTCGCTCATGAACACGCCTTTTTCTTCGGCTAGGGCCACCACTTCCGATGCCATCAGGGCGTTGGCAGTAAATGCCTTTTCTACCAACAGGTTCTTGTTGTGTTCCAGGCAAAGCAAGATGTTGTTGTAATGCTCGGAATGGGGAGTGGCCACATAGATCAAATCTACCGCAGGGTCCCGGGCAAGTTCCTCGTAACTGCCGTAGGCACGCCCGAAACCATATTCGTCGGCAAATTTTTTCGCCTTGTCAAGTGAGCGCGATGCCACCGCATAGCATTCTACGCCCATGCCGCGTTTTTCGAGAGTCTTGACGGCAGCCGCCATCTTGGTGGCAATATGCCCACAACCGAGAATTGCAAACTTGAGTACTTTTTCCATAAAAACTCCGGGTGAGTTCCTGCAAAATATCCGAAATTACACTGCAGCATTATCTGCGACACTTTCAATATAGCCTTATTTTACAAATAAGGTTTGATTCTGGTACCCAATAAGTGGGCTCAGGCGTAAACAGGCCTTATCCTACAATAACCTTGTAGAATTCCAGGAACTGTGCGGGAGAAAGTTCTTCGGCGCGGACTGTGGTGGGGTAGTCCAGGAGCTCGATGGCCTCCTGGATTTTCTTCTTGTCGTAGGCGCGGCCGAAGGAATTGGCTAGGGTCTTACGCTTTTGGGTAAAGGCGGCCCGCACAAAGTCGAAGAATCCGTCGGGGGCTTGCAGGGCATCGGCCTTGGGCGTGAGCAGCATGGTGGCGCTATCTACGTTGGGGCGGGGTGTAAAATGCTCAGGCCCGATTTTCCGGAGGATTTGTGTGTCGGCGTAGGCGGACACCAAAACGGAAAGGCTTCCGTAATTGCTGCTGCAGGGGGCGGCGCAGATGCGCTCGGCTACCTCCAGCTGGACCATGCCCATGAATCCTTTGGTCATGTGCAGCTTGGGCATAAGTCCTGCGATGATGGCGGTAGAAACATTGTAGGGGAGGTTCCCCGTGACCCAGGGTTTTTCGTGGGCGTCCAGAAAAGCCTGCAGGTCAAACTTCAAGAAGTCGATGTTCTGGATGTGAAAGTTTTCGCGGCCCTGGAATTTTTGTTCCAAAAATTCGACGCACTGCTCGTCGATTTCGACGGCAGTGAGTTGCACGGCTCGGTCTAGCAGGTGCTCTGTGAGGGCGCCGTGCCCAGGGCCGATTTCCAGCACGCAGTCGCCTTCATTGGCCGGCAGGTCCCCTGCAATCAGTTTTGCGGTAGGGACGTCCAGAAAGTTCTGCCCGAATTTGCGCCGTCGTGCTCTGTCCATAGGGAGAAAGATAGGAAAAAGGGGGTAGGGGTTAGAATCTAGGGTCTAGTAAGGCGGGACTCAAAAATGGAGTCATGGCTGGGAAGCTGTTTGACGGCTCGTATGCATATAACTATATTTATGCATAAATAAAGATGCGCGACCGACAACCACTATAAGATGGTTGCAAAACCCGCGCCAAAAGGAAACATTATGGAATACAAAATTAAGGATATCAACCTTGCTGTGGAAGGCCGCAAGGAACTCGACCTCGCCGAAACCGAAATGCCGGGCCTCATGGCTCTCCGCAAGGAATATGCAGGCAAGAAGCCGCTCGCGGGTGCGCGCATCATGGGTAGCCTCCACATGACCGTGCAGACCGCCATCCTCATCGAGACGCTGGTGGACCTCGGTGCCGACGTGCGCTGGGTCAGCTGCAACATCTTCAGCACGCAGGACAACGCTGCCGCCGCTGTCGTGGTCGGCAAAAAGGGCACTGTGGAAAACCCGCAGGGCGTGCCCGTGTTCGCCTGGAAGGGCGAAACCCTCGAAGAATACTGGGAAAACACCGCCCGCGCCCTCGTGTGGCCCGACGGTAAGACTGCCGACCTCATCGTGGATGACGGCGGCGACGCCACCATGCTCGTGACCTGCGGTGCCGAATTCGAAGACGCCGGCAAGGTACCTGAATTCAACCCCGCTACCGACAGCGAAGAATGGGGCGTGTTCCTCGCCACCTGCAAGAAGATTTTCGAGAAGGACCCGAAGCAGTGGACCCGCGCTCGCGAAACTCTCCGCGGCGTTTCTGAAGAAACCACCACCGGCGTGCATCGCCTGTACCAGATGGCCCAGGCCGGCCGCCTGTAGTTCCCGGCAATCAACGTGAACGATTCCGTGACCAAGTCCAAGTTCGACAACCTCTACGGCTGCCGCCACTCCCTCATCGACGGCATCAACCGCGCCACCGACGTGATGATGGCAGGCAAGATTGCAGTCGTGTGCGGCTACGGCGACGTGGGCAAGGGCTGCGCTCAGTCCCTGCGCGGTCAAGGCGCCCGCGTGATCATCACCGAAATCGACCCGATTTGCGCACTCCAGGCCGCCATGGAAGGCTACGAAGTCAAGACCCTCGACGAAGTCGTGAGCATGGCCGACATCTTCGTGACCACCACCGGCAACACCGGCATCATCAGCGCCGCCCAGATGGGCAAGATGAAGCACCGCGCCATCGTCGGTAACATCGGCCACTTCGACAACGAAATCGACATGGCCGGCCTCAAGAAGATTCCGGGCATCAAGCGTAACGAAATCAAGCCGCAGTACGATGAATGGATTTTCCCCGATGGCCACAGCATCCTCGTGCTCGCCGAAGGCCGCCTGCTGAAC
>CALATK010000151.1 GCA_937891805.1 uncultured Fibrobacter sp.
CACCTGCGGAACAAGCCGCAGCCCCGGCCGAGCAAGCCGCGGCTCCCGCAGAACAAGCCGCACCTGCTGCAGAAGCCCAGGCCGCTGAAGCTGCTCCTGCCGACAGCGCTGCCGCCGCAGCCCCGGCCGAAGAAGTGGCCGCAGCCCCGGTTGATAGTGCAGCTGCACCTGCCGACACAGCCAAGGCCGCCGCTGTCGCCGAAGACGACACAACTGGCTTTGTTGCCGCTGCCGCTCCTACAAAAGAAGCCAAGGCTCCGGCCAAGAAAAAACGCAAAAAGAAAAAGATGATCGACAACGCCATGTTCGAAACCCAGAAGCTCTCCTTCGACGTGATGGCTGATTTCGAATTGGAAGCCGGCAAGGTCTTCTGGAACACCGAAGACGACGAAAACGGCGACAACCTGGAAACCTGGAATGGCGAAGCCAATTTCGCCATCTTGGCCGAAGGTGATGACTTCAAGGGCAAGTTGGGAATTTCCCTGCACCCCGGTGACCTGGAAAAGTCTGTTGACGACTACGAGACCAAGCGTCAAAAACGGGAAAAAATCCGCAACGACGACTATAACGAAGTCAGCGATTATTTCGAGCTTGATGAAGCCTGGGCCTACCAGGAAACGGAACACCTGAGCTTCAAGGTCGGTCGTTGGGACAACACCGACAAGAACGGTGACTATTTCGGCGGCTACATTGATGGTTACCTGGCCGGATTCATGTCTACCCAGCGTTCTGAAAACCAGTTGCAGTTCGGTTTCACCCCTACTGAAAACATGGACTTCTTCGTCTCTCTCATCAGCACGGCCCCTCACCTGAACAAGGGCGACGTCCGTGCCGCATTCAACTTCCACGGTCTGGAAGGCCTCAGCGACTTGAATGTGCAGCTGGCCTACCGTGCCAACGTGTTCGACGTGGTCTACGATTCCGATGCCGAAATCAAACACAATGCTTCCTTAAAGGCTAACCTGCCCATTATCCGCAAGCACATGAACATCTTCGCCGAAGCAGCCTTGATGAACATCGACCCCAACGAAGACATGGTTATCCCCGTGACTGGCGGTTTTGCCTTCTTCACTCCGGTGGTGGACCGCATCATCCTGGAAGCAGAATACATCGGCGACCGTCATGAACACCCGGAATACCAGAGCTTCAAGACCAAGAACGTGAAGGACGTGCTGGGAGCCCTCTACCTGGAAAAGGCCTTCACGGACCGCTTCAGCCTGTCCGCCGGCTTCCACAGCTACGGCAGCTCTCGTGACTTCATGCTCTCCGGCAACTTGGTTGGCCGTATAAACTAGGACAACCTTTTTCTACAATTAGAAAGTCCCGCGGAATTCCGCAGGACTTTTTTTCATTTAGGAACTATTGTATTTGAATTTCAAATTCCGAAATCCAAACTCCGAAATCCAAACTCCGAATTCTGAATTATTAAACGCCCTTTCGGTCCAGGTCCAGCAACAGGGACTGGAGGCTGTCTTCTACCGAGGCGCGGAAATCCGCAGAACCGAGACTGCAGCTGGCCACCACGTCACTTCCCTTACAAATACGGATAACCGCAAAACCACCCTCTTCAGAAAAAGAAACGGAAAGCCCTTTCTTCAAAACCTTTTCAATCAGGTCGCGCATATAATCTCCTTTTGGCAGCCGCCTGGCGGCTCTTGGGGTTCAAACTTGTTTCCGGCGGATGCCGTAGCCATAAACTAGGCTTTTTTTTCTAAAAAAACAAGCATTTTTTGATTTTTGTTGAAATTCTTTTTATTTTAATTCAAAAAACAGGTCCAAATGCCCCTTAAACCGCCTTACGACAGCCATATCCACATTACAAGACTCCCCCATCCAAGGGAACTTGCCCAGGAACTGGGCCGAATAGGCTACGCCTACACCGCCGTCGCCTGTGAACCCGGAGAGTGGAAGTCTTTGTGGGAACTGTGGCAGGATTTGGATCTGAAAAACAAGGGGGGCAACCTGGCCTTCGGAATCCACCCTATGGCAATTGCCCAGGCGACAGAACCGCACAAGGCAGAGCTCCGCCGCATTCTGGAACGGGATAGCGGTTTCATGGTAGGCGAAGCGGGTCTAGACCGCAGGTTCCCGGAATACGGTGCTGGCGAATTGCAGGAGCAGTGGTTTACTTTCCAGGCAGAACTCGCGCTCGAATTGAAGCGGGATTTGCAAATTCATTGCGTCGGCGACTACGGACGTGCCATCGCCCTGTTGAAACAGGCGGGTTTCGGAAAGACTAAAGAAGGCCCGCGGCCCATTTTCCACCGGTTCGGCGACGATGCCGGCACTGCCCGTCAAATCCTGGAGATGGGCGGTCTCCTTTCGGTCCATGCCAGCACCCTCACCAAGAAGTCTTCGCGAATGGCCGTGGCGGAGCTTCCGAAAGAAGTTCTGCTGTTCGAGACCGACGCCGACGAAAGTTTTGTAGGGAAATTTTTCAGCGAGGGCGAGCCCAGCACCGGAGACATCGCCCAGAAATTGTTATCAGAGCTTCGGGATGTCCGCGAAGCTACGGAAAATCTCTAGAATCTTACTGGCCAATACTTCGGCTGGAGCGGCTCCCAATTCAAAGACCGCCTGCAAAGGCGTTGCCCCCAGGTAACGCATGGGGCAAGTGCAGCGGCCCGAAATTTCGCCCAGTATACGGGTATCTGGTGGAGGGAATTCCGTAAAGGTCGCCACCAGTATTCCCTTGCGCTGT
>CALATK010000152.1 GCA_937891805.1 uncultured Fibrobacter sp.
GGCCATGCCCACATAAGCGCTGAAGCGCTAAGTGGTCAAAGGCCGCAACGCCCCGAAAGCTTAGATAGCGAGGTGGAAAATGGCTAACAAGCTCCTCGCCACCGTCGATATCGGGAGCCACAGCTGCATTCTGCTCATCGCCGCCTTCGAACCCGCCGAAAGCTCAACCGCTCTTCGTCATCCTCGTCCCGGAACAGAGTCCGGGATAAACTCCGGCGAGGATCCGCTCGCCGTGGCGCAAGTTTCTGCTGACGAAAACACTTCAACCGCAGAAACGGAAGGCGTCGAACCCCGCAAAGTCCTAGTCCCAAAACTCCAGAAGGTGGAAATCTGCCGCCTGGGCGAAGACATTTACGATTCCGGCCGCATCTCCGAAGAAAAAATCCAGGACCTGTGCCGAATCATGACCAAGTTCCGCATGGACCTCCACGCCCTGGGCGTGGAACTGAAGGCCGCCGCCATGACGGAGGCCATGCGCCGTGCCGAAAACCAGGAAGAAGTCCTGGACGCTGTGGAGAAAGCCCTCTGGATGCGTCCGAGAATCATCTCCGGCGAAGAAGAGGCGGCTCTCACCTACCGCTCCGTGAAGGAATGGCACGGCGAAGGCATCGTGACCATCGATATCGGCGGCGGATCGACGGAAATTTCCACCGGCGCCACCGGTTTTTCCATTCCGGTGGGAGCCCTCAAGATGTTCAAGGCCATGGGACCCATCCCCGGTCCGGAATACAAGAAGTTCGTGAAGGAAACCTTCAAGGAAGTATCCTTCAAGGGCATGACCAAGAAGCCGGTCTACCTTATCGGCGGAACGGGAACGGCTCTTGCCATGGTGTTCAAGAACCTCTCCCAGTTCGACTACAAGGCCATCGAAGGCCTGGAAATGAGCCTTGCCGACCTGGAAGCCGTCACCACCCGCATATCCAACCTGTCCAAGGAACTCCGGGCCATGCTCCCGGGTCTTGAAAACGGACGGAGCGACGTCATCATCTGCGGCCTGTTCTGGCTCCGCTCCCTGCTGGAAAAGCTCCGGGTCGAAACATTTAGAATAAGCACCGCTGGGCTCCGTTTCGGACTACTGTATGAGAATTAACAAGTACATTTCCCTTTGCGGAATTGCCAGCCGTCGGGCCGCCGAGGCCCTGATCGAAGAAGGCCGCGTGCAAGTGAACGGCGAGACCATCAGCGACCTGGGTCACCAGGTGGACGAGACCGCCGACACCGTCTTGGTGGACGGCAAGCCTGCGAAACTCCCCCGCAAGACCACCACCATCCTTTTCCACAAGCCGCCCGGATGCGTGTGCACCAAGGACGACCCCCAGGGGCGCGAGACCGTCTATGACTACCTGCCTCCAGGGTACCAGCAGCTGAAATACGTGGGCCGCCTGGACCTGCAGAGCCGCGGGCTGTTGCTGTTCACCGACGACGGGGAACTGCTCCACCGGCTCACCCACCCGAGCTACGAGATTCCCCGGACCTACAACGTGTGGACTACCAAGCCCCTGAGCGAAAGTGCCGCCCAGAAGCTGGTGGACGGCGTGGACATCCGGGACCCCGAAGATCCGGACGCCAAGGAAGACATCGCGTTTGCCACCGACGTTTACCTGGAAAAGGGATACGCCGAACTCACCCTCATCGAAGGGAAGAACCGCGAAATCCGCCGGATGATGCGGGCCCTGGGCTACGAGATTCGCGACCTGAAGCGCATCAGCTACTGCAAGATTAGGCTCGGCGATTTACCCGCCGGCGAATACCGGGAACTCACCCCCGACGAAATGAACAAGCTTAGACAAGCGGTAGGACTGTAGGCCGGAGTTGTGAGTGGTGAGTGGTGAGTTGTGAGTGGTGAGTTGTGAGT
>CALATK010000153.1 GCA_937891805.1 uncultured Fibrobacter sp.
CCATTATCACCCCCCGCCGACGACGAATCGTCACAAGCGGTCAGGGTGAACCCGAGCACCCCCGCAAGGGCGCAGACCATAGACTTTCTAGAGAACGTGTTTTTCATAGCAAAACCTTTTGGAAATTACTCAGAGTCCTTGACGCAACGGACGGAGAAGCCGTTTTTCTTCCACTCGCCCCACAAAAGGGCGGAATCGTCGTCGTGTTGCAATCTCAAACAGTAGGATTTGTCGCTACCGTACACACTAGAAGACCAGAAGAACGTACCAACGCCCTTTGACCTAAAAAATTCTCCGATGTACATAAAGCCTGCAGGGAGGGCTGAGAAACCAGAGGCATTCGTTCCCGACGTAGAAGTCGAATATTCCTTCCACCCGTCCGCAGTCTTCAACTCTACACTAGCACCAAGGTAACTCCAGTAAGTAGTTAGGTCTTCAACGCCGCTCGCTATTGGTTCTACCAGTTTCTTCCACTCTTCCTTTGTAGGCAAATGCCAGCCTTTGGGACAAACGCCCTGCGTACCTTCGTTGCCAATGTCGCAATTGTAGTGATAGCCACAATTGACCTTATTCATTGCAACTTCCCAGGTGTACAGGCGACCGTACCTGGAGCAGTTCGCAGCAAACTCTTCTTCCGTCAAAATTCTTTTACTGATTTCATCAAGGGCACCGTCACCATAGCAGCCGCTCCATGCATACCTACCCAAGCTGGACACATCGCCCGGATCGTAATTCAAGTTCTGGGCCATCCATATCTGATCTCCGATTTTAACCGTCTTATAGACTTGTCCATCGCGTTCATCGGTAAACTCTCCATAGTCGATGCCCGGATTCAAGTAATCCCAAGCGCTTTTCATTTCTTCGCTAGACGAAGACACCTCCTTGCCCGCAGAGCTGCTTGACTTTGCGTCATTTCCAGATGTATTCGAATTGCTGGATTTGGTCGACGTTCCTGCCGAAGAAGGATCGTCTTTTTCGTTACTAGACCCATTCGACTCCGCTGACGCTTCGCTCAGGGTGACACTTGAAGAGGATGATTCCTCAGAATCAGAAGTTTCTACCGATGTACTGTAAACACCTGTTTCGTCGGAACTAGCTGATGAAGAATCGTCGCAGGCGGAAAGGGCGAAGATTGCCGCCAACAAGAAGATGGTTAGAGATTGCTTCCCCTGAAACAAGTTCAGGGTCGCAATGACACGCTGGAAAGA
>CALATK010000154.1 GCA_937891805.1 uncultured Fibrobacter sp.
CCGTTGACGCCTTCCACATGTACTTTCCGGACCCATGGCCCAAGGAACGCCACCACAAGAACAGGCTTCTGCGACCAGATTTCTTGGCAGAAGTAGCCAGAGTTTTAAAACCCGGCAAGAGGATTTTCTACTGGGGTACCGACCACAAGGAATACAACGAAATCGCCCTGGAAACTTTTGACGCTTTCCCGGGCTGCAAGGTAGTAGAGCGCAACACCGCAGAACCCACCGAAGGTATTTCTACCGGCTTTGAACGCAAGTACAAGAAAGAAGGTCGTCCCATCTACCGAAGTGTCATAGAGTTCGAAAAGTGAGTTGTGAGTTGTGAGTTGTCGTGTGTGAGTATTAAGATAAGAAGAATTGATATTTTTTCATTTTTCACTTTTAATTAACAGTAACTTGACTGACGTTTTTTTCTAATTTGTATCCGCCATGTTGAAGTCCCTGAGTATAAACGGTTTTACGCTGATTGCTAAGCAAGAAGTTCCTTTCCATGAGGGCTTTACCGCCATCACCGGCGAAACTGGCGCAGGCAAGTCCGTGCTGATGAAGGCCCTGCGGCTCATCTGCGGTGACCGCGGGCAATCTTCTATGGTCCGTGCAGGCGAAGAAAAAGCCGTCATCGAAGGAATCTTCGACATCAAGAAACTCCCCCAGGTCAAGGAACTGCTCGCCACCCTCGAAATCGACAGCGACGACGAGCTCATTATCCGCAGGGAGATTCTCGAAAACGGCAAGGGCAGGGCCCGGGTCAACGGAGCCGTAGTAAGCCTTTCCGATCTGGAAAAGATTGGAGACCTGCTCATCCAGATGCACGGCCAGAGCGAACAGCTGCTGTTGCGGGACGTGCGAACCCACACCCAGATGCTGGACGACTACGCCGGCAACGGCGAACTTTTGAAGAACTACTCTAGGCTCTGGAGCGAATGGAATTCTATACGCAACAAGATTTCCGAAACGGAATCCAGGGCCAAGGAACTGGCCGCCCAGAAAGACTTTCTGAAATTCCAGTTCGACGAACTTTCCAAGGCAAACCTGAAACTGGGCGAAGAAGAAGAACTGGAAGAAAAGGTCAGCCGCGGAAGCAAGGGCGAAGTCGAACAGAACTACCTGATGGAAATCCAGGCCCTTGTAGGTAACGACAACGGCATCCTGGACCAGACCCAAAGCTTGCTCTCTAAGCTGAAGGGGCTTGCACAAAAAATTCCCCACTACGAAGAAGACCTGCAGGCCCTCATAGAAGTTTCGGACCCCTTCGAAAGCATCTGCAAAGACCTGATGCGCCGGACACCGGAAAAGTCCCTCAGCGCCGCCGAGCTGGACCGCGCCAACGGGCGCATCGCCGAAATCCAGAAGCTCAAGCGCAAGTACCGCACCGACGTCGCAGGCCTCCTGGAACTCACCGAAAAGCGCAAAGAAGAACTGGGCTGCATAGAGAACCTGGACAGCGACCTTGAAGAACTGAACAGGCAGCTCAAGGCTTGCACCGCGACGCACCTGCACGCGGGGCGGGATGCGCGCCAGCACCGTGCCCTCGGTTGCACGGATGCGGGTCTGCGCGCCCTTATGATAATCGTATTCCTCCAGATCCAGGCAGGCCATCAGGCCCAGGCGCGCTCCGCTTTCGGTGGTGCGTTCCACCAGGATATACCCGTCGCTACAGGCACAGTTGACAACATTTTCGTTTA
>CALATK010000155.1 GCA_937891805.1 uncultured Fibrobacter sp.
AAAACAAAATTCAAATTTTTACGAAGGCAAAGTTCCGAAGGATTATCCGTGTAAACTAAAAGTATGCGGATAATTTGAAAAATCGCCCCTGGAACTGCTTCCAAGGACGATTCGGGCTCGGAAATTTATTCAATTTTTGCAAAAAATCAAACAAATTTTGGCCACAAGACTGAGGGAACGAACCCTTTGAGTGAGTTCGCAGAGTACTTTTGAACAGAGGTCAGAGGGCAACGGGCATGCGCGAGGACGGCCCTTGGGTCGAGCCGCCCGCAGCGCCTGAACCGTAGCCACCGGAGACCGTATATTCCGGTGGCGGTGCCCCCCCCACAACAGCGCGGCAATATAAAGAAACGACTGGCCATGAGGATGGCGCTGCACCTTGCCCGACACAATTATCGCGGGACGACACCAGCACCGATGCCATCCTGCGATTCATGCACCCTAAAGCAGACTCGCGCCTATAGTAACCCCATTACCTACAAGGCCGCTACCTGCTCCTCAGTCAGACCAGATGCCTGTACAATCACAGCCATCTCCACCCCGAGCGCCTTCAGATTCCTGGCCATCTCCTCCATTCCTTCTTCTCGTCCTTTCTCCAGTCCCTTCGCCTCACCCTCAGCCAGTCCTCTCGCATGTGCGTCTTCCGCAGCCGTCCGGATTATGTTGTCGTAGTCACCCATGTTGTCCAAAGATTTAATGTACTGTCCATACTCTTCCGCCGTAAATTTACCTAATTCGGACAGCAAAAACAAGCGTTTGAACAGAGGTTCGGTGAAATTCTCCGGAATCGACTCCAGTTCGTGCATGTGACCCAGAAGCCATATCCACTTGTCATACATCGTCTCAAGTTCCCAGACACGTTTGGTAAACCGTTTCAGTTCCAGAAACACGAACCTCAGCACATCGGTCATCTCTTCCCCGGTGATGTCCTCCCTCAGCCGGTACGACGACCGGAACCGCTCCGACGGCCACTCCTGCCCGTGCTCGAACCTGAAGTTCAGGATGGCGACCACGATCACGGGATTGAGGTTGTAGTCCCAGTTGAACTTCGCATCGGTCTTGCCCTCTTCCTTCTCCTTGAAGTAGGAGTCTCTCGCATCTCTGCCCTGAGCGTTGATGGGATAGGTCGTGTAGTAGATTGCGCGCTTGCGGAAATGCCTCTGGAATCCGTTCTGCATCTCGATGATGAATGTCCTGCCGTCAGCGCACCTGCACGAGATGTCGAACACCACCTTGCGGTCCTCATCGGTCAGTCCCTGATGCTCGTTCGGGGTGAAGTCCACGTGCTCTATCCTGATGTCTTCGAGCACCATGTTGAGGAATTCGATAAGCATGTCCTTGTTCGCCTCGCTGCCGAACACGCGCTTGAACATGAAGTCGCACAGCAGGTTCGCATAGCCACGCACAGGCTCCTTCTTCTTCGTTTCTTTTTCTGTTGTCTCCATAAAAACAAAATTCAAATTTTTACGAAGGCAAAGTTCCGAAGGATTATCCGTGTAAA
>CALATK010000156.1 GCA_937891805.1 uncultured Fibrobacter sp.
TTTGCCGTCCAAACCTGCACCTCGAGCCTCGGGCCCCGAGCCTTTCTCGTCTGACTTCAGCGAATCCATCTTCAGGGAATCCGCCAGCCTGGCGAGGGAATCCTGCAGCAGGGAGTCGTTGATGAACTGCGCTATGGAAGCCTGTTTTAAGGAGTCCATCCAGCGGAACTGAATCTGGATGGTGTCGATGGGCCGTGGGCTTTCGAAAACGTAACTCTGGCTTACGGTGTCGTGTACGCCGTAGATGTCGGTGGAATCCACCCGCAGCACGGGAACCACGTCATTGTTGTCGCTGTAGCCGAACAGGCGGAAACGGGTCTCTCCCCAGATGGGGGCGGAGTTGTACTTGTCCAGCATCAGGGTGATTTCGGCACGGGGATCACTGGTGCTGACCGCAATGCCCAGCAGTCCAAGCGGTTTAGAAATTTCGCGCTGGACATTCTTGTTCTTGTCCCAGATGCCCTTGTAGTAGCTGGCGTAGCTGGAGGGCGTGTTGGTGCGGGCGGCGGAGTAGGGGAACACGAAGCCGCGGCCCGCGGAGGCTCCCGGGTATTCCTTGATCATGTGTTCGCGGATACGGCCCGAAATCACGTCGGCTTGCAGGTGGGATCCGCCGATGTGCATGATTCGCACCTGCCCCTTGTTCTCGAACACCAGGGTGTCCATCTTCTCGAAGAACTTGGTGAAGGCCTCGTTCCCTTTGGGGAACTGGATGACGTTTATGGTGGTGTCGATAAAGTCGTACTTGGCGAGGTCCAGGCTATAACTGCCGGGGGCGATGGTCAGGTCCTTGGCGAAGGCCGAAAGGGCTGCGAGAGTGACGACGAGGAGGAAGCGGATCATGGGGCGGCATCCTCCTTCGTTACGCTAGAATCCTGCGCGGGGGTGTTAGGGGGTGTCCCCCTAGGCGAAGGGGTAGCGGACTCTTCGGCAGGCTCAGAGACCTTGGTCGCAGAGCCAACGAAGGGAAGCGAGGGGGAGGCTTCCCCCTTTGTTTCGCTGGCAGAACTGTCTTGCCCGAATTCCGAATTCTGAACTCCGAATTCCGAATTCTCCTTCCACTGCTGCAATTCCTTCATCTTCTCGTCGTTAAGGCCGTGGCGGTCGCGGAACTTGAAGTAGTCGTAGTGCATGCGCAGTGCCGCGCAGAACAGGTCTCCCATGTAGGCGGCGCCCCTGCGGGTGAAGTGGATGTGGTCGGTGAAGCCGAGAGCGGGTTCGCGGTTTGCCCACTTGATCATGGAGCCGTTTCCGCCCATGACCCGGTGCATGTCCCAGTAGGCGGCGCCGTTTTCGAGAGCCACTTCGCGAAGGGTCTTGATGGTGAGAGGAAGGCCCGGATAGGTTTTCCATTCGCCGTCTACCTGTTTTGCCATGTCGGCGGGGCCGATGAACAGGATGTCGGCGTCGGGGTTCGCCTTCTGGATAGCCTGGATCTGCTTGGTGATGAGTTTCTTGGTCCAGTCCACGTTGCTGCTGTTGGTGCCCGGCACCAGGTTGCCGCCGTATTCCATGATGATGAGCCGGGCGTTCATGGCCTTGTAAGATTCCGCCAGCAGTTGCGAATCGATGCGGTGGAACACCGTGCCCGAAGAGCCTCGCATGGCCACGTTATCGACGGCCACACCGTAGGCGCCGTCGGCGGAGATGGCATAGATTTCGGCGCTTCCGTCTAGGTAGATTTTGGCGTTGGAGGTGGTGTCCGGGAGTTTCCAAGTATAGACGTTGAGCTTGGTGAGCCGTTCTACTTCGGGGGCGGCCGCCGTCTCGAAGGCGGTGCGCTTTTTCACCTTGAAGGTGCTGTCTTCGTTCAGGCCCACGGTGTCTGCGTAGGTGCGCTGGTAAACCAGCTTGAGCCGTAGCGACCCACGCTTGCCGGCGAGGACCTTTACCGTAGAGTAGCCGCCTACGTGGGGGAAGGCGTTCTTGCGGTCTTCCCGTTTCTTGATGCCGATGACGGCGGATCCTTCCAGGTCGGCGAACTGGGCCAGGGGGCCGTAGCGGTTGTGGTCCGCCTCTTCTTCCTTGGGACCGAACAATATGTAGCGCTTGAGTTCCCCTTCGTTCCAGTGGCTGGTGGTCTGTGAGGGGATGGTAAGGATAGGCGGCATCATTCCCGGGCCCGCGCCGCCGAATTCGTCTTGCAGGTCTTCGCGGATGGTGGCGGAAATGCGGTCTTCTTCCAGCTGGGAGTCTCCGTAGTGGACGATATGGACCACGTTGCTGTCCAGTTCCGCGAGCTGAAGGTGCAAGAAGAAACGGTCGAACCAGGCGGGGTCATCGCCCGGCAGGTCGAAGCGGGTCTTGCCGCTCTTGAAAAAGTCCTCGTAGTACTTGAGGGAGTCGCTATAGGCCGCGAATTCCTTCCTCTTGGTGGCTTCCATCATTTCCCGGATGGCCTCTTCGGGGTCCACTGCCGTAGAGTCGGCGGCGGAGTCCTTGGGCGCCTGCTTTTCGAAGATGTCGGTGAGCTTCGGGTAGCGCAGGGTGTATTCGCCCACCTTGATGCCACCGTCAGGATAGACTACGGCGATAACGCCGAGGACGACGAACAGGCTGATGATGGAAAGAAGGACTTTGAGGGGGGACATCATGGGGTAGGGGATAGGATTTTGGGGCTAGGGGCTAGGATTTAGGGGCTAGGATCT
>CALATK010000157.1 GCA_937891805.1 uncultured Fibrobacter sp.
GGTCACCGGCGGGATGATGCAGGCGGAGTCACCGGAGTGGACACCGGCAAGTTCCACGTGTTCCATCACGGACGGGATGTAAACGTGTTCGCCGTCAGAGAGGGCGTCGGCTTCGCATTCCAAAGCGTTGTGGAGGAAGCGGTCGATGAGGAGCGGACGATCCGGGGTCACGCCCACGGCCTTCGCCACGTATTCGCGGAGCATGTTCTCGTCGTAGATGACTTCCATGCCGCGGCCGCCAAGCACGAAGCTCGGGCGGATCATCACCGGGTAGCCGCCGATCTGCTTGACACAGGCGAGGGCTTCGTCGATGTTCGTGGCCATGCCGCTTTCCGGCATCGGGATGCCGAGCTGGTCCATCATCTTGCGGAACAGGTCGCGGTCTTCAGCGATATCGATGGAGTCGATGCTCGTACCGAGAATCTTGACGCCTTCGTCGCTCAAAGCGCGGGCGATGTTCAGCGGAGTCTGGCCACCGAACTGCACAATCACGCCAGCCGGCTTTTCCTTGTGGTAAATCTGGAGCACATCTTCCAAAGAAACCGGTTCGAAGTAGAGCTTGTCGGAAGTATCGTAGTCGGTAGAAACCGTTTCGGGGTTGCAGTTCACCATGATGGTTTCGTAACCCATTTCGCGGAGGGCCATGGCAGCGTGGCAGCAGCAGTAGTCGAATTCGATACCCTGGCCGATTCTGTTCGGGCCACCGCCGAGAATCATGATCTTCTTCGGGTTGGTGGAAGCGGTAGATTCGTCCTTGCAGTTGTAGGTGCTGTAGTAGTAGTACTGGTCCTTCACGCCGCTCACCGGCACTGCACACCAGCCTTCGACCACGCCGAGTTCGGTACGCTTCTTGCGCACGTCCTTTTCGCGGATGCCGAGAATCTTAGCGATGTACTTGTCGCTGAAGCCGTCCTTCTTGGCCTTGATGAGGAGTTCGTCGGCAGGCAGGCGGCCCGGAGTCTTGAGCATTTCTTCTTCGACTTCCACGAGTTCGCGCATCTGCTGCACGAAGTAAGCCTTTTCGTAGGTGGCGGCGAAGATTTCCTCGTCGGTTGCGCCCTTACGGATGGCTTCGTACATCTGGAAGTGACGTTCGGAGCTCGGGGTCTTGAGCATTTCGAGGAGTTCTTCCTTGCTCTTCTTGTTGAAGTCCTTCGCAAAGCCGAGGCCGGAACGACCGTTTTCGAGGCCGCGGATAGCCTTCTGGAGGGTTTCCTTGTAGGTCTTGCCGATAGCCATGACTTCGCCCACGGCCTTCATCTGGGTGCCGAGGCAGTCATCGACGCCACGGAACTTTTCGAATGCCCAGCGAGCGAACTTGAGCACCACGTAGTCACCGCTCGGGGTGTACTTTTCGAGGCTTCCATCGCGCCAGTACGGAATCTGGTCGAGGGTGAGGCCTGCGGCGAGCTTTGCAGAAATGAGGGCAATCGGGAAGCCGGTAGCCTTGGAAGCAAGGGCAGAGGAGCGGCTGGTACGCGGGTTGATTTCGATAATCACCACGCGGCCGGTCTTCGGGTCGTGAGCGAACTGCACGTTGGTACCGCCAATCACGCCGATGGATTCCACAATCTTGAAGGCCTTTTCCTTCAGTTCTTCTTCGAGCTTCTTGTCGATGGTGAGGAACGGGGCTGCGCAGAAGGAGTCGCCGGTATGCACGCCCACCGGGTCGATGTTTTCGATGAAGCAGATGGCGATCATCTGGTTCTTGGAATCGCGAACCACTTCGACTTCCAGCTCTTCCCAACCGAGGATGGATTCTTCGATGAGGCACTGGTGCGTCATGGAGAGTTCAAGACCGTTGGAGCAAATGGTGCGGAGTTCTTCCACGTTGTAGCAGAAACCGCCGCCTGCACCGCCCATGGTGTATGCCGGGCGAACCACCACCGGGTAGCCGATTTCGGCCACGATCTTTTCGGCTTCTTCCACGGAGTGGCAAATGCCGGAGCGCGGGGTGTCGATGCCGAGCTTCTGCATGGTTTCCTTGAAGATTTCACGGTCTTCGCCGCGTTCGATAGCGTCGAGGTTCACACCGATGACCTTCACGCCGTACTTGTCCAGCACGCCGGCCTTGCTGAGGGCAGAGGCGAGGTTCAAACCAGTCTGGCCGCCCAAGTTCGGGAGGAGGGCCTGCGGGCGTTCCTTTTCGATAATCTGGGTCAAGCGGGCGACGTTCAGCGGTTCGATGTAGGTGGCATCGGCCATGACCGGGTCGGTCATGATGGTAGCCGGGTTGGAGTTCACGAGCACAATCTTGTAACCCTGTTCGCGCAGGGCCTTGCAAGCCTGGGTGCCGGAATAGTCGAATTCGCAAGCCTGACCGATCACGATCGGGCCAGAACCGATGATAAGGACTTTGTCGATGCCTTCAATCTTCATTTTTTATCTCCGTTTGACTAATTATTAAACCCTTGTATTAAACTGTTGGACTGGATCCTTCGCCCTTACAGGGCTCCAGGATGACGTAGGGGGTGAAACCGTCCTGGATCCTATCGCTACGCTCCAGGGTGACGTAGGGGGTGTGCGTCGCTTTGACGCTGGGTAAAAAAAATGCCGAACCAAATGGTTCAGCAAAATCAAAATCAGAAAACGGAAAAACTTTAACTGCTTCGGAGCCATGTGTTCCGCAAGGTGCCTTTGCCTTATTGACCTTATGCAAAATCATCTTAATCAGTCAAAGTTCATTCAGTTCAAACTTGCGCAAATATAGCCAAAAAATGTAAAAAAGGCAATATGTATTTACAAAAAAACGTCCCTTGCAGCAAGGAGCATTTAACTAATTGATCAGCAAAGAGTTACGGCATCAACTTTGCTTTTCTACTCAAGCACGGCAGGTTCTTGTTCCTCCGGTTCCGTATTCTGCTCATCGTCTTGATCGTTGTCCTGTTGACATTCTGGTAAATTCGGATCTTCGGCGCACGGGTCCGATGTAGCATCAGACGAAGAGCTTCCGCAAGCTCCGATGAAAATAGAAGCGATCAACATCGCACCGACAAACATTTTATTCATAAAAACCTTCCTTTTCTTCAGCCCATAATATAAATAATCTTCCCCGCGATATTCAAGCGTATCCAAAACAACAGACCCGTTTAGAGGCACATATAAACTCATGTTGTCTAGATAAAAAAAAGACTACCCCGCGGAGGGCAGCCTTTTTTAGACCTCAAAAGATCGATTACTTCTTGGCCTTGGACTTAGCAGCGTCAGCCTTGAGGGCAGCACCGGCCTTGAAGCCAACAGTCTTGGAAGCCTTGATCTTGATGGTAGCGCCAGTCTGCGGATTGCGACCGGTGCGAGCAGCGCGGCTCTTCACAGCGAAGGTGCCGAAGCCGATCAGCTGGACGTTGCCGTCCTTCTTGATACCGGCGGCAATACCGTCGAGAACGGCATCAACAGCGCGGCCAGCGGCAGCCTTGGATTCAAAACCAGCTTCCTTGTTAGCGAGGATGGCTTCAATGAGATCTTGTTTGTTCATTTTTTAACTCCTGAGTTAGGTTTAAGAAAGTTATGCGTATATTATACCTTTTTTTTTGACAAATGGGGAACTTTTTTCAAAAAAAAATTTTTTTCTTGATTTTCCCCAACCCACGTAAATCAAGCCTCGGGGGGCGGTTCGGGCGAATCAAGGTCTTCGTCATACCTGTTCTTGGGGAGCTTCTGCAGGTACACCAAGCACAGACAAGTGAACGGGATAGCGACAAGTAACCCTAAGAAGCCCAACAACTTACCCCATATTGACAAGGACAAAAGAATGCCCACAGGAGGCAGGTTCATAGAGCCACCGACAATGCGAGGGACCAGGAAAAAATCCTGAATTACTTGTACAACAAGGTAGATGCTACAAATAATTAAGGCAACTTCCCAGAAGGGCATGCCCGTATTCAGGGCGTGTACCACAGCCAAAACAAGGGCCAAGGGGATGGTGGTAAGCTGCAAGTAGGGAATCATGTTGAGGGCGCCAGAGAAAAGCCCGAAGGCAACCCCCATAGGAAGCCCCATTATACCGAACCCGATGGCATAAAGGGTTCCCACTGTCAAGGCCACCAGAGACTGAGCGCGGAAATAGGTTCCCATAAAGCGGTCTGTTTCTTTCGCGAAGGATATAGCATTGTCCTGAAACCGCTCAGGGACCAGGCTGTACAGGCCACGGCGGAGCTTGGGCATATCCAGCATGATAAAAACCAGATACATAAAAATTACAGCAGCACCGGAGAACCACAGAACAACTGTTCCCGTATAAGAAAGAACCCCCCAGGCTCCCGGAAGAACCTTACCGGCGACATTCTGAACTTCTCTCCAAAAATCCAGGTGCTGCATGGAAACTGCAAGCTGGTCCCAAGAAACCAAGGAATGTATCGTTTCGTACAAACCACCCGGCATCAAGGTTTCTATACGGGAAGACCACTCCGAGTCATTAAACATCTTTGCAATGAGAACCCCCAAATTTCGGACTTCGTCTATCACCAGGGGAATGAATAGGCGAAGAGCCCCCGCAATGGCAAGCCCAGCCACCAGCAGCACAATGATAACGGCAATAATCCGATGCTTCACCTTTTTTTGCAGGCTGTTCACTATGGGGTCTACGATATAAGCAATGAGGAACGCCGCAAAAAAGGGAAACAGGACGCCTCTCAAATAATAAACCAGCGAAACGCCGACCGTAAACAGGACCAAGATCTTGAGAAAATGCATGACCCTGTCCAAGTTCCAATGCCTAGTCATTTTTCCTCCTGTATTCCAGCGGCGAAAGCCTGTAGACCTTGCGGAAATTCCGTTCCAGGCGGGAAACCTTCTTCTCCCCCACTTCAAGAGCGATTTCAGCCAAAGATTTGTCCGTAGTCTTCAAAAGACGAGCTGTTTTTTCAATTTGTTCCTTTAGGACGGCTCTGTCTTCTGGCTTACGGAAAACCCTATAGACAAAACATACAAAGAGTATGGCCAGCAGTCCAAGGCCAAAGAACATTCCCTTCTTAAAATCGCGGTTTTCGCCCCAAAGCCGCAGGGACTTGACCTGGATAGCGTCGGGAATTCCCCGCAGGGTGCCCCGGCCGTTATAAACCTCGAGAAGTATGGCCCTATATAAGTAGGTAAGGCCGTCATCTTTTTCTAGCCCCATGCCCGCCAGCCACCATTCCGCCGTCTTGAAATCGGCGATGGCGACCTTGGCCGAACCGAAACTTCGACCCGCCGGAGCCTGGGTTTCCAGAGGGCGGTAACTCATGTACAGTCCCTTCTGCGAATACTGAGGGTCATCTGTGAGTATGCGTAGGCCAACGGTATTCATCCGCACGGTGGAAACTTCCACCTCCAAAGAATCAAACCTGGACAGGTCCATGTAGCCTGCAGGCCTTCCGTCTTGGGACATCAGGTTGAAACCGAACCCGGCAAAGGGGAACGCCTTGCCGCTCCGGATATTCACCACTGCATCCACGAGAGAATCGCTTACCGTCACTTCGGAGGTGGAAAAGCCCATGGCCTCGTGGTCTGTCAGGGTGTAGATTTCGAAAGTCCTTGACGGGAACAACTCCAGGGCGTTACTTTTGAACTGCGTAAAGAAAAGCCCCCACAAGGCGAAGGCTACGGCAAAGAATATTAAACCGAATATCTTATTTCTGTTCTTCATCTTCTCTTTCGGTTTCGTCCTTGACCTGGTGCCGCCTGCCGACGGCTATAATGGTCAGCACCACAAAAATAGCGAGCACGATTCCGAAACTGAAACTGCTCATGCCGATGGCCTTGATGCCGTGAATCTTGAGCGAAAACGACTTGCCTCGGGCCTGGTTCCAGCCGGGGGCGATTTCTAGCCGTGCAGCGGTTTCCATGTGGGTGTGCTTGTTGCCCGATTCCGCCTTCACATCTTCGTACCAGAAATCCGGCGTGTAGAGCTGGTCTATGGGAATGGCGACGCGGTTACGGCCTTTCTGCAGGGGCAGTTCTTTCATCAAAAGCCTGAATGTCTTGGCCTTCTTGATATCGGTAATGTCCGGGTCGTAGGTCCAGAGTTTCACCAAGACCTCTTGAGTCCCCTGGGCTTCCATGTCAAAAATCAGGGAATCCACAAGGGACCAGTTGCGGTAAAGTTTGGCACTGTCCGGATCAAAGTTCCAGAGAAGCCCGCACCAGGCGGCAAGGGTGGTGTCTTCTCCAAGGGTACAGCGGAAAGAAAGGGCGCCCCCGTCTTTCCCGAATTCAATCCTCGACATTCCTCCGTCGGCCTGATCGTCGTAGGCAAGCAGGGTCACGCCCTTTTCAAGAGGGAACACCGTCTCTTCGAAGGTGACCTTAGGGAGCAGCAAGTAAGCCAGCAGGACCACTGCCGCTATAGCCGAAAGGATGATATAGGTCTTTTTCATGCTACTCGAAGAATTTTTTCAGGTGGATGTTGTACGGAATGGCATCCAAAGGATCTTCATCGGGTTGTTTTTCACCAAACAATTTAGAAACAAGTGAATCGATAGCGCGGATAAAAAAGAAATGGTGCTTGCCGCTAGAGGCCGGTTTCTGGAAAGGCGAGTCGATGGTCCGCTTGAGAATGCGCAACACCATGGAAGGCGGCAAATGGAACATCTTGCAGCAGGTGGTCACCTTGCCCTCGTAGCCGTAGTCGGGAATCTTGCCGTCTACCAACGGTTCACCATGGTCTATGCAGCAGGCGCCTGTCATGTCCGGGTCCGCCACGTTCTTTGCAAGCAAGGCATTGTACCAGAGCTCGCGGGACTTGTCCGGCAGGTCTCCCCGGAGGGCCGTGGTCTGATCACAGGGGAAAAACACCGAAAAACACTTGGGGCACATGCGCAGGTCCAGATGACCGATTTTCATCTGGGCGACTTCGGATTTGCAAAACGGGCAGGTACTCATAAGGGGGAATATAGTTAATTCGGAATTCGGAGTTCGGATTTCGGAGTTATTATTAACTAAATTTAGCCCATGGCTAAAGTAGTTCAAATTACCGCTGAAAATTTTGAGACCGAGGTGGCACAGGCCTCCGAAAACCGCGCCGTCGCCGTACTTTTCTCCTCGGCAGAATACCCCGACTGCGCCCCCTATTCCCAGCTGCTGGGGCAGCTTTCTACCAGCATGGACTTTACGCTGGGCGTCGTGAGCTGTGACGAACGGGAAAACATGCAGTTGATTCAGGCGTTC
>CALATK010000158.1 GCA_937891805.1 uncultured Fibrobacter sp.
CGCCACCGGTCACCCGAGCTTCGTGATGAGTGCAAGCTTCACGAACCAGACCATCGCCCAGATCGACCTCTGGCTCAATGCTCAAGGGAAGGCTACCGTCGCCGGCATCAAGTACGAAAGCGGCGTCGTCTACACGCTCCCGAAGATCCTCGACGAAAAGGTCGCACGCCTCCACCTCGAAAAGCTCGGCGTTCACCTGACGACCCTCACCAAGGCCCAGGCCGACTACATCGGCGTGCCGGTCGAAGGCCCGTACAAGGCGGATCACTACAGGTACTAGTGGTTAGTGGCTAGTGGTTGGTGGTTAGGAATAATCGCCAACCGCGCGATTGTCATCCCCGCCACCCACATTTGTCATCCCCGCTATACGATACTTGGCAACTAGAATTGCGATGCAATTCGTTGCCATAGTAGAGATATCCTCTTTGGGGAGAAGGCGGGGATCTTTTGTTTTAGAACGTGTTTTTTTGTATTTTGTATTGAACGCCTAAGTTTCAAGGACGGTTCTTTATGCTGATAGAAAAGATTACATCCCCGACAGATGTGAAGAAGATGGACACGGAAAGCCTGAAAGCGCTCGCGGCCGAAATTCGCACGGCACTTTTGAACAAGATTTCCAAGTGCGGCGGCCATCTTGCGCCGAATCTCGGATTTGTTGATGCGACCATCGCATTGCATTATGTTTTTGAATCGCCCAAGGACAAGATTGTCTATGACGTTAGCCACCAGAGCTACACCCACAAGATTTTGACAGGCCGCGCCGAAGCTTTCCTCAATCCGGAAAAGTACTGGAGCGTCACGGGCTACACCGAACCTTGCGAAAGCGAACACGACCAGTTCATGATTGGTCACACCTCGACTTCCGTAAGCCTTGCACTTGGGCTTGCAACTGCCCGCGACATCAAGGGCGAAAAGGGCAACGTCATCGCCGTCATCGGCGACGGTTCGCTCAGCGGCGGCGAGGCGTTCGAAGGCCTAGACAACGCGGGCGAATACGCCACCAACTTTATCGTGGTCGTAAATGATAACGAAATGTCCATCGCCGAAAACCACGGCGGCCTTTACGGGAGCCTCGCGGAACTCCGAGCCACGCAGGGCAAGAGCGAAAACAATTACTTCAAAAGCCTCGGCTTTGACTACCTGTATGTAGAACAAGGTAACGACATCGAATCGCTCATCGCCGCGTTCAAGCAAGTGAAAGATTCCAGGTCGCCCGTGGTGGTGCACATCCACACGCTCAAGGGCAAGGGCTACAGCTTCGCCGAAAACTCGAAGGAAGGCTTCCACTGGGCAGCCCCCTTCGACATCCCGACCGGCGTCGTGAACTGGGGTAGCGGCGAATCTTACGGCGCAATCCTCGGCGAATACCTGATGAAGAAAATCAAGGCCGACCCGAAAGTCGTCGTAATCCATTCCGCAGTACCCGCAGGCATCGGGTTCTTTGCCGACCGCCGCAAGGAAGCGGGCAAGCAGTTTATTGACGTGGGCATCGCCGAAGAGCACGCCGTCGCATTCGCCTCCGGACTCGCGAAGGGTGGTGCAAAGCCCGTGTACAGCACACATAGCACGTTTATCCAGCGCACCTACGACCAGCTTTCGCAGGACTTGTGCGCAAACAACAACCCGGCCACATTGCTCATTACCATGTCGGGCGCCGACGGCATGAACGATACCACACACCTCTGCATTTTTGACATCCCGATGATGAGCAACATCCCAAACCTGGTGTACCTCTGCCCCACCTGTGTAGAAGAGGCAATCGCCATGATGGATTACGCCATTGACCAGACAGAACACCCCATGGCCATCCGCATCCCGAACGGGGTCGCACACCGCAGCGTGAAATTCGACACCGATTATTCCAAGCTGAATTCGTACAAAGTAGACAAACGCGGAAGCAAGGTGGCGCTCATCGGTCTCGGCAGCTACTACGCCCTCGCCGAAGAAGCCGCAGCGGAACTTGCCA
>CALATK010000159.1 GCA_937891805.1 uncultured Fibrobacter sp.
CAGAATGCTTTGACGGACCTCCGAACGTGAAGTGTTCCTTTGCTGCTAAAGCCACAGAAGGAGTCATTCCCACATACGGAAATGGACTAGGGCAATCTATGGATTACCAGAAGCCCTGGGTAGGCCATTCCGGCTGGTTTGATAGCAAGAACTGTTCCCCTGCCTATAGCTATACCTATGGCCTTGGCGGTTCCAGCGATATTTACACACTGTCAGAAGATGATGGTTTCAAGTTCAGTCAAGACGGAGCCGGTGTCCATGGTTACAGGGATAACGAAACCGACATCAAGACTGCCTTTGCAAGTCTAAGTTGCACTGCCTCTGACGCTGAAACAAGAGCCTGGGAAGTTGTGGAACCTGCAAATTGCGGAAGGTTTTGGACAGGAATGCAAACTGAATGCAAGCAGGATGCATCCCTGTTGAATAGCGATGTTCCTGCCTCCGGGTACAGCATCTATGCAGGTGGACAGTGGTCTCAGACATTTAGTCCCAAGAACCTGCGAGGCGACACTCTTACCATTGCTCTTTCCAACGAATATGAATACAATTTGGATTTGGAAGTGTGGCTAGAAAGCAAGAACGATGCCTGGGGAGCAACTAACTTTGAAAGTCGTCATGTCAGGATTACTGGAAATAACAAAGTCGTCTCAAGGAAAATCATTGTAGTCGATGAATTCGCAGACAACGCCTCGGGATTTGACCCTGAAAATGTGGTAGCCATTGTATTCCAGAATAACGGGGAAAACGCGGTCACCGTTAATTCTGCACAAGCGAGTTGTAAGAACGCTGTGAAATTTGATGGTTGCTCTGTCAAGAAAAATGGTGAGACGGGGTGGGAAATCGCACTCAATGTTTCTAAAAACAAGGACAAAGTATCTAAAATTAATTTGAGCGCTACTGTTGACGGGGAGAATTACAATGGTCTTTCCAAATATGAATTTGACGGCGGAACTTTGACGTTGAATGTGTCCGACTCCGACATCTTCTCCAATGCAGGGAAAACTTACGCCTTCAGGGCTCAAGTCATTTCTGAAACTAATAATTACGAGAGTGAAAACGTCACCTGCAGTTGTGAGGGTTCTGATTGTTCCATTGGAACTATCACTTGTAGCGATGCAAAGATAAGCAAAACAGAGGTAAAATTGGGCGAAGCCAGCCCATCGTTCGATTTCAAGCTCAACGGATGTCCCGCAAAAGGTTGTGCTTATGAGGTAACTTTGAACCACAACAAGTTCAATGAGTGCACCAACGCCCAGGCTCAAGGTGCCGGGTGTGGAAGCGAGCACAGCGTTACAGGGGCTACTCAAGCAAGCGTTGGCGAATACACCTACCGTGTCGTGAATCCCAACGGTTCTAAAACCACGATTACCGATTTGGACAAGTGCGAAAAGACGTTCAAGGTTGTGGAAAAAACCTCCGTTTTCGCAAATTGTTCCTTCGTCCCGAGTAGCGTTGCCACAGGTGGGAATGTCACTCTCAATATGACAAATATTCAGAATCTGGATGCAAACACCACCTTTACCATTAGCGGTGGAAGTGGAAGCACGACAAAAGTTTTAAATTCCGGAGCTACATCAGGAAGCGTTTCTTTGACCGCACCGTCAAGTGCCAACACTTACACCTATACAGTGACATACAACGATAACGGGGAAAAAACAGTATGCACAGCCAATTTGACGGTGTTGAACGGGCTGAGCTGTAGTGTTAATTCGGGTACCATTACCCTTAGGGAAAACTTTACATTTACGCCCACTTGGGACGGGAGTTGCACCAGCGCAGGTCTTACTGGAAACGGAACTATTACGGGAAATCCAGGCAGTGGCTGTAATGCTACATCGTTTACGGTAACGCCAACCAGCATAGGAGACCTGGAGTACACCTACACATTCTCAGGCGATATTGGAAGTAATCTGACTTGTAAGCAAACCGTGACCGTAAATCCGCCTGCACCGGAGTTCAGTTGTCCTGACAATTGGAGGGGTGCTGTTGGAAGTAATGTGACGTTTAATCCGGGAAGCAGTCTCAAATATTGCAGTAGTGACTATCCTTGCGTATTGAAGATTGATGGGGTGACAAAGAGTTCCTCATGGACAGGCCCTACTTATGAATGGAAGGACGATGCTGCTACAACTTCTACGAACAAATACACAATATCGTTGAAGAATGCCTATAATGATGCGGCGACCGTACATGATTGCAGTATTAAGTATTCGTCGGGAAATGCGAATTGCGTTTGGGAAAATGGGGTGACAAGTTTCTGGCCTGCACAAAACAATGTGAAACTCATTGTTTCTGATATCCAAAATCTAGCTTCTGATGCCGAATTTACTTTAACATGTGGAACATCTTCTACAACGTCTTGGTGTAGGACAAGTGGATCTTGTGACAACCTTCAGTTCTCTGTTCCGAGTGCGGTCGGAACCTATGCATGTACGTTGAAAAATAGCACAATGACATTGTGTTCACCGTCGCTACAGGTCAAGGCACCCCTTTCATGTTCGGTCACTTCGAATACTGTGGATTATGGTGGTAAATTCAAATTTACGGGCAAAACGGCGACAAGCAGTTGCCATAACTGTAAATTGTATCGTGGCAATAATGAGCATCAATATATAGACAACCAAAACAATATCGAAAATTATGAGATAACATTTAATTGGTCAGAACCTAAAACATTTACATACGAATGTCAGTGCGACAACATGGATGCCTCGGCAAATAAGTGCTCGCAAACGGTTGCCTCGCAAGTGAACCCGCCGACATTCGATTGCAAAACGGGACTAAAGGCCACCATTGATGAATCAAATAACGTGACGATAGGCTTGCAAAATGTAGTTGGTTGCCATGAAGGTGGTACTTGGTGCAAGTATAGCATTACAGGAACGGGTATTTCCGAGAAAACAGGGGACGGAATCTCCAATGGTACCGTGAATCTGGGTGCGTTCACAGATAATGGTACTGATGGTAGTACTAAAACTTACTCTGTCACCCTGGAGAATTCTGCAGGTGTTGGCGAAGCACAGACCTGTAGTGTGGAGTTTACCGCAGGTTCCAGCTTCCCCTGTAATGCAGGAAACTCTACCAATATTTCAAGTTCTCCGTTTAATATATCAGCATCTACTTGCTACAAATACTCTATAGGTGGTGGTAGTTGGCGAGTCGGAAACTGGTCTGGTTCTACAAATTCTGTGACATATCAAGATTGCAGTGGCGCTGTTCAAACGACTTCTGTGAATAGTGGTGATTGGACCGCAATAAATGTTGGAGGGGCATGCGATGTCTATGCAATATTTGATAAAACGGCCGATTTGCAATTTGGCGCCTGGTAAAGATGATATAAAATAGACTCTTGTTGATAAAGGCTCCCCCACCGGGGAGCCTTCCCATTACCCCATAAACAATCAAAGCCTCAGGACGCACCGTCCGGGGCTTTTGCCTATAAAGGGGGTAGGATATGCTAGGAGATCCCCGACCGAGTCGGGGATGACGAAGAGGGGGCGGGGAAGGCGAATGCAAAGAAGCCCGGTCAAGCCGGGGATGACAACGCTAGGGTGATGATGAAGGTGGAGTTACGCCGTTGCCAGTTCTTTCGCTGCTTGCCGTTTCAGCTTGACCACTTCCTGCTTCGGGAGCTTGGTGATTGCCACGATATCATCAACGGAATAATTTCGGGCAAGCATCGCAAGGGCTATTTCGTTTGCCTTGTCTTCGCCGCCTTGCAGGTATGATCCCTGTTTTTCGTAAATAATGTTCGTCATCCCGTCAACCTCGTTCAGGAGTGTTTCGTCGGTGTACCCCACCAAAGATACATCTTTCTTAAAGTCCTTGTCAAGCAGTTTCTTCAGCTTTTCCTCGGGGATTTCCTTTTCTTCAAGAACATCCCGGAACAAGCGCAGCATTTCGGCCCTGTCGGTCGTTTCGCGTTTGCCCGGCGGGGTGCGCTTGTCGATGGCGAAGAATTTCTCGATTTCGACCAGGTAGATGTCCAGTTTATCGTAGAAAATACGCCGGTTGCGCACAATTTGCGCATGGTGCAGGTAGGTGTTAGGCTCCTTCGGGAACTGGTTCTCTGTCAAAAGCGAGAGCACGTAGACGTGTGGCAACTTGTAATCCTGCGACTTCTTGACAGTGCGCGAGACCACACGGCCGGTGTAGTAGATGAGCCTGTCAACAAAAAGCTTGTTGAATGTCTGCTGCACCTCGATAAGCACAGGCTCGCCGGATTGCGTGGTGCCATAGATGTCAAAGATGGCAGTCTTGTCATTCAGTACACCAGGGTTTTCCGGAACCCCGAGAGTATATGTCTTGATTGCCTTGCGTCCGGTAAGTCCGAGCATGGCGTTCAGGAATTTCACGGTGCGCCGAGGCTTGGCCTCGTTCGCCATGAGCATCTTGAAGATGCCGTCGCTGAACGGGTAGACGTTCTTGTACTTCTTGCGGTATTTCGCCAAGTGTTCGGGATGCTCGTGTACGTCCTTGACGAAGGCGATGAATTCCTCTCTTGTCATTTTATTCCGTTTTATAGCGGGAACGCGCCCGTATCGCAGACAGGGAAGGGCCCCGTCTACAGTATAAGACGCTTTTTTGACGGAAAACTTGACTGAAAATTTTGTTTACAGTGCAGTTTTTACAAATGAAAGAGGGCCGGTGTAATGCCTAAAAGGTCACCAGAATGAGAACCAGGCCCGAAAAAACGGCCATAAAGTTCACGAGGAAGGCGTTTGATTTCAAGTTCTTGAGCATAACCCAATTCTAGAAAGAACGCCCTTTTTTTTAAAGTAACAGAAATCACATTGCGATTTTCGTCACATTTTTTAAAATGAAGTTATATTTACAATAGCTATGAACGAGACCCTTTTTATCCAATCGCCCATCACCCTGGTGCTCTCCCTGGTCGCAATTATCCTTGCCGCCTCGTATTCCACCATGATGGGGCAAAAAATCAAAGTTTCGTCACTTCCCTTTGCCGTCCGCTACCTGGTAATCACCATCATCGCCTGGAACATACTAGCCTTTGTAGGCACGCTGTTCTTTAGCGGTAGCCATCCGGGACTCGGCGGACAAATCGTATTTGGGCTACAGGCCATGGTCTGGATACAGGCGGGCAATACCATCTACAAGGTGGCCCTATTGAACCTCCATTCAAAATCCAACCTTCTCTGGAATATTTTCAATATTTTCGGCGTCGTTTTGGTGGCCATTTCAACAGCAATTCTGTGCCTGCACCCAACCCTCATTACCGACTTTTCGCTGTTCGGGCATCAAATATTCGCTCACCGGCCGAACTTCGTTCTCTTCAGCATCTTCTTTTTCATCTTCGTTTTCCCGGAACTGTTCCGCAGCATCTTTGTGTTGCTGCGGAATGCCCTGCGCACCAGCGACCAGGCCCAAAGCCAGATCAGCATCTACATGACAGGCGCCCTCGCCTTCTTCGTCATCATCCCTCTGCTCTTCGACTTTTTTATTCCCTTCGTCCAGCGCGGACAGACTAGCCACTTTATGCTGTGGTACCAGTTCTCGTACCTATTCCTGACCATTATCTGCGGGCAGTACTACACCTCCATATCTTTCAGGAACAAGAGTGCCTCCTGGTTCTTGGACAAGTTGAGGAAAGACGTGGGCGACTGTTACTTTTCCTTTGACAACGAAGGGAACATCATCACGGCAAACCCTGCGGCTGAAACCCTTTTCCGCATGACCGAAACCGACATGCAAAAGAAAAAAATCCAGGATCTGCTGCCCGGGCTGGATATCAAACACGAAGGCAGCAAGAGTAATGTCAATGTCAAGATTTTGAACGAGCAGCACTCCTTCAATGTGAGCATCTACCGTATCCAAAAGTCCTTAACCACGTTCAGCAACGTGCTTTTGCTCAGTGACCAGAGCAACTCCCTAATGTACAAGCAGCGCATCGAATCCCTGAACGCCCTGGAGCCCCGCGGCAACGGCTGCCCCAAGCCGGCTCTGATGATGG
>CALATK010000160.1 GCA_937891805.1 uncultured Fibrobacter sp.
GTTGTATATTGCACCTCCACGTCCATTTGTTTGTCCTGTTGCTGTGTTGTTGTTGAGGTTGGATTGTGTTATGGTAAGAGTACCACTACCTGTGTTGTATATTGCTCCTCCATATTCATCTGCGTTGTTGTTGTTTAGTGTGGTGGGATTTGCCGCAGAGACTGTCGCGGACAGTGTTGCAGCCCCGGCTGACTCCGCCGCAACGATGTCTGCTCCTCAGGAGACCTGCGGAGAGTTCAAGTCGGAAATTGCCCACAGGGATAGCCTGATGGCTGTTGCGGACAGTTCCTGCTCGGTGGAAAAGGATTCCCTGCGTGCCGCCCTCAACTCGGAGCAGGCCAAGACCAAGAACTGGGAACAGAGTTACGAGACCATGAAGAAGAGCAACGAGACCTGCGCCCGTGCCCTGAGCGTTTCTATCGAGGCCAACGAGAAGAGCAAGGAAAAGGAAAAACAGTCCAAGAGCCAGGCCGCTATGATGACCAGTTCCTCCTTTATGGGCGGGCTTGCCGTCGGTATGCTTCTTTTCTGGCTGATTTTTGACTAGGGGCGTTGACAAGATGAAACAGGTCCTGCTGATTCTTGCCTCTACGGTGGCGGCACAGGTTTTCCAGAAAGGGAGCGTGCTTTCGCCTGTGGCGACCCTGCAGATGGTCGCTCCCGAAATTTCCGCCTACATGCCCGAAAAAAAGATGCTCTTTGTGGTGGGCGGCGATAAGCTCATCGAAATGGTGAGCTTTGCCGACGAGAAGAACCCCAAGGTGGAAAGCCGCCTCCAGCTGGACGGCCCCGCTACCAGCGTGACGGTGTTCGGTGACCTGGTGGCCATTTCCATGACGGCCAAACCGGAACACGGTCTTGGACAAGTGCAACTGTTCCGCTATGCCGAGGGACTGATTCCCGTGGCATCTGCCCAAAAGCTCTGCCACCTGCCCGACATGGTGACCTTTACCCCCGACGGCAGCAAGATTCTCGTGGCCTGCGAAGGTTCGCCCAGCGCAGACTATAACGAAGATCCCGAAGGTGGCGTGGCCATCCTTTCCGTTGAACACGGTGCAAGCCTCAACGATTACAAGCTGACGCCCAAGGTCCTGGATTTTAAGGGGCTGGATTCCCTTGCGCTCCGCAAGAAGGGGGTTCGCAGCCCCGGCCTGCAGGGGTTTGTGCGGTCCCTGGAACCGGAATACATCACGGTTTCCAAGGATTCCAAGTGGGCCTGGGTGAGCCTGCAAGAAAACAACGCCCTTGCTTATGTAGATATTGCCGCCGAGAAGATTGCGGACGTTTTCCCTCTGGGTTACGTGGACCATTCCAAGCCGGGTTTCGGGCTGGACGTCAAGAAAGACGAGAAGGTCAAAATCAAGAACTATCCTATCCGCGGGCTCAGACAACCCGACGGCGTGGCCTCTTTTGCCGTAGGCGGCAAGACCCTGGTACTCACCGCCAACGAGGGCGCCTCCGTGAACGATTACAAGGCCTGGACCGACGAAGGGACGGTCACGGATCTGCTGGCCGACGAACGCCTGGACCGCACCGTCTTTAACGACGACGTGGCGCCGCACCTGAAAAAGTTCACGGTAAGCCTGCTGGAACGTTGCGACCAGCAAGGGCCCGACGAAGTTCCCGGCGGCAAGTGCCCCTACGTTTACGGCTTCGGCACCCGTTCCGTCAGTCTGTTCGACGGCGAGACCGGCAGGCTCCTGTGGGACAGCGGCGAAGAAATGGAACGGGCCTTCGGGAAACTCGCTCCCGACTATTTCAACTGGAATTCCAAGAAGGACAAGGTCAAGATGGATAGCCGTAGCCCCAAGAAGGGCTGCGAACCGGAAAACGTGACGGTGGGCGAGGTGAACGGCAAGCGCTACGCCTTTGTGGGGCTGGAACGCTCCAGCGGCATTGCGGTCTTTGACCTGACGGGCGTCGATGCGGCTGCACGAACCGCCCCCAGACTGGTGGACCTTTACTTTGACCCCAAGGACCGCGGCCCCGAAGGCCTGCTGTTTATTCCGGCCGACAAGAGCCCTATTTACGGCCAGGCCCTGCTTGTCGTGGGCTACGAATTCAGCAAGACCCTGACGGTGTACACGGTTAAGTAATTCGGAATTCGGATTTCGGAATTAGGATTTTTATTCTAGATATTAATTCCAAATTCATAGTTCCGAATTCATAATTATTTTCTCCGGCCAGGGGTGCTTGGGGTAGCGGCCACGCAGTTCCTTGCGCACCTCGGCGTAGGTGTTCTGCCAGAATCCCGTCAAATCCCAAGTCTTCTGTATGGTGCGGAAGTTCGGTGCCAGAATGTCGTAGCGGACCTTTAGTTTGCCGTCGGCAATCTTGTGCTCGCCCCGCATCTGCATAAAGTCCTCGATGCGGGCTGAAATTTCCACCAGCACGCCATCGGCGCTCTGCACGGCCTGTCCGCCCAGCGTCTCGTCGGTGGCCACCTCCTGGTAACTGTAGCGGGCCCGCTTGCCGTTCGGCAGCACAAAGTGGTCGGGGAAGGTCTTCCCGAGCCAGGCCAGCATGGACTTGCCGAAATATTCCTCCACGATGTTCCTGTAACGGCTTTCGTCGATGTCCTTCAGCAGAAATTTTCCGTCGGTAAACTCGTCGAAAATCAGCTCCATGTCCTCGTCGTTGAATTCCGGCAGGCCGTATTCGGGGTAGAGGTTTGCGGCAAGGCGCATTTTCACCAGCAGGGTCTGCACGGCCTCCGTGAGGTAACGTCCGCTCCAGTTTTCTTTCTCGATTTTCTCTTTCCAGGCGGCCACGGTGAGCTTTTTCAGTTCGGCGAGAACCTTGGGCGGGGCCTCCTGGGTGAGAATCTCTTTTCGGGAAAGTTCGGTGACGCTTCCGTCGGCGTTTTCCGCCTCGCTGATTTCCAAACCGATGAAACGTTCCTGCCCGCTGCGCCACAGCAGTTCGTATCGCGTCTTTGTATCGTCGCTTTCCAGCAGTTCCTTGCCGATGGCGGCGTACAGGTTCACCTTGAGTTCGGACTTGCTCCCGCCTCCAGCCCGCAGCATGGAAAGGGCCAGAATGGCGTAGGGCGGTTCTGCCACCTGCAGGCGGATGATGTTCTGGTTAGAAAGCTTGTAGGCCGAGGCGCTTGGAGTGGCGAGCTTGTCGGGGAATGCTTTGAGGAGCCTTTGGGCGACAAATTTCTTGATATGGGTGGGGGAGGCCTCCCCCTCGCTTCTGCCGCTCGCGGCATCCGCTACCCCCTCCAGCGGGGCCTCAGTCGCCGGCCCCGCAACGCCCCGCTCTTTCGACGGTGTCATCCCCGCGCAGGCGGGGATCTCCTTTCCTAAACTCTCCCGGTACTCCCGCAACTGCCGGAGCGTAAAGCTCACCTCCCGCGGAACGTTTACCGCCTTGGAAAGCGTGTCGGCGGCAAGGGTCATCACGTCGTAGGCGACCTTAGATTTTTGCAGGAATTCCGTGCCGGAGTGAATCCAGGCGAGGGCGGCCAGCAACAGGTCCGGAAGTTCCGCCTTGCTCTGGGCCGAAGCCAGCAGCAGCGCGAGGGGAATGCTTGAAACCGGCGTGCGGATGGCCCTGAGCCCCAGTTCCGTAATGGCTCCGTCTTGGAACATGCCGAATTTTTCCAGGAGTGTTGTCGCCGTCTTTTCGCGCGCCTCCGGAATTGGGGTCGGCAATACAATAATGTGTTCTTGCTTGTCACCTGATTCTATCGCTCCACGTTGTTCCGCTCCAGAATGACATGCCGTGTAAATCATTCCGAATTCCGAATTCCGAACTCCGAATTCCAGTGCCGCTTTCTGCAGAATCAGTTCCGACGGCTCAATCTGTAGCACCTCGGGCACGATTCCCCTGGGCATCCGCTTTTCGGATTCTTCGCTCCAGAGCCGAATGGCGCATCCGTTTTGCGTACGTCCGCTACGGCCGCTTCTCTGGATGGCGTTCTGCATGGAGATGGGGAGTGTGCGGAGCACGTTCACCTTCTCGCTGTCGTCGTAGAGGCTCACCCGCTCGATACCGCTGTCCACCACGCCCGTGACGTTTGGCACCGTGATGGAGGTTTCTGCGATGTTGGTGGTAAAGATGACGCGGGGCCGTTCCGTGACTTCGAAAATACGGTCCTGGGTTTCACGGTCTTGCCCGCCGTACAGTTCCAGGAATTCTGCGCAGTTGTTGCCCAGCGCTTCGGCGGCGGCGCTGTGGCAGCGGGCGATTTCGGCCTTGCCTGGGAGGAACACCAGGGTGGTCTGCCAGATTCCATTGCGGTAGAGCGTCTTGAGCGCCCGCACCACTTCGGCGTCAAGGCCAACTCCCGAAACCAGGGAGGTTCCTGTGGCGGGTGTCTGGTTGATAATCTGCACGGGGTACAGCGGGTGGCCGAGGCTCAGGCACTTGACGCCGAGAACCGCTTCCAGTTCGTCGCGGTTCAGCGCCGCCGACATCACTGCAATTCTCGGACCTCGAGCCTCGCCTCTCGAACCTGTAAAATACCCGAACAGCAGGTCCATATCGGCCTTGCGCTCGTGGTATTCGTCAAACACCACCCAGTCGGCGTCCAGCTTGCCGTGCAGAAGTTCTTGCAGAAAGTTTCCGTAGGTCTGGAACAGAATCCGCGTGTCTGTGCTCTTGCAGCTTTCTTGCCGGAACTGGTAACCGACGGTCTTGCCGCAGGGCTCGCCGTGGAGCTTTGCAGAAAACTGGGCGAGGGCGAGGGCCGCAATCCGACGGGGTTGCAACACCACGACGCGGCCCTTGCAGTGCTTGCTCAAGAAGTAGGGGATGAACAGGGACTTGCCCGAACCCGTAGGAGCTTCAATCAGCAAGTTGCGGGACTCTTCGAGAGCCGCGGCGAGCTTGCTTTCTTCTTCGGCGAGTGCGAGGTTAGTGTATGTCATCACGGGGTTTTAGGGGTGCCCCCTAGGTGAAGGGGTAGCGGATGATTCGACTAGACCCCTTCGACTTCGTTTATCCCGGACTTGTTCTGGGACTCAGGGTGACACAGTCGAATCAGAAGCGAGGGGGAGACTTCCCCCTTACCTCGGGTATTTCAGTTTTTCGCCGGTGGCGTGGTCTATGTAGGGCGGCTTGCCTTCGCGGAACTTCTGGTTGATGACCAGGTTTTCGATACGGCGGCGGAGTCCCTGTTCGGTCTTGCAGAAGAAATAGACCACCTTGTTGGTGCCGGGAACCAGGAACATGGCCAGCTTGTACTTTTGGCGCACGGCCCGGCGGAAGAACATCATGTCTTCTTTCTTGGGAATCACCAGGTTGCTGCCTTCCTTGGTTTCGCAAATCATGTCGGCATCGGCCAGCAGCGCCTTGGACTTTTGCTTGAGGGCGGCGAAGTTGGGTTCGGTGTTCTTGCGGATGGTTTCCAGGCTGAACGCTCCGCCACCTTCCTTGAGGGCCTTGCGGAGTCCGCGAAAAGCGAACACGGCAAGCACGATGACCACCAGGGCGACAATATAGGGCCAGTAGTTGGCGAGAAAATCTAACATAAAAACCTCGTAATTCGGCGGCTTTGACGGCCACAATTATAGCAATTTATTGGTGCTTCGATAAACTAGCCCAATTCCCTTGCCAGTTCAATTAACGTCTGTACGCCGAATCCTGTTGCGCCGTATTCGGTGTATTTCCATTTCTTGGTCACAAAGGCGGTGCCCGCGATATCCCAGTGGGCCCAGGCGGTGTTCTCGGGAACGAATTCCTGCAAGAAGAGGGCGGCAGATATGGCACCTGCGTCGCTTCCGGTGTTCTTCAGGTCGGCGAATTTGTCCTTGAGGGCGTCGGCGTATTCTTCTTCGAGAGGCATGCTCCAGAACTTTTCGCAGCAGGCCTCGCCACAGTTGATGACCTTTAGGGCAAGGTCGTCGTCGTTGCTGAAAAATCCCGTTACCGCATAGCCGAGGGCACGGACCATGGCTCCGGTGAGGGTGGCAAGGTCCACGATGTGGGTGGCCCCAATCAGGCCTGCTTCGGCAAGTCCGTCGGAGAGGACCAGGCGGCCTTCGGCATCGGTGTTGTCCACCATGACGGTCTTGCCGTTTTTCGCCTTGAAGATGTCGCCCGGCAGCACCGACTTGTTGCCGATGGCGTTTTCGGCCAGGCAGCACACGGCACTCACCTTGACGGGGAGTTTCAGGGTGGCAATAGCCTGGATGGCGGCCAGCGCGGTGGCCGCACCGCTCATGTCGCTGATCATCTCGGGCATGGACTTGGCGGGCTTGAGGCAGAGTCCACCCGTGTCGAAGGTAAGGCCCTTGCCGACGATGACCAGGTGGTCGCGGGAGGTTCTTTTTGCGGACTTTGCGCTAGAGGATTTGCTTGCAGATTTGCCCGCCGCAAATTTCGTGCCGTCGTAGCTGAGGGTAATCATGTGGGGCTCGTGGGAGCTGCCCTTGCCCACAGTCACATGGCCCATGAAGCCTTCCTTTTCCAACTGCTTCATGTTCCGCACCTTGATGGAAAGGCCCGGCGTGTACTTGGCGATGGTCTTTGCGTCTTCTACGAAGGCGGCAGGGTACAGGTCAGAGGCGCTGGTGTTGATCAGGTTTCGTGCCAGGGTGATG
>CALATK010000161.1 GCA_937891805.1 uncultured Fibrobacter sp.
AATGGTACAACTTCTGGCGCAAGTACTGCTTCGACTGGCTGGTGAACGACCTCGGCGTGAACAAGGAAAAGCTCCGCCTCCGCGAACATGCCAAGGAAGAACTTTCCCACTACTCTAACGGCACCACCGACGTCGAATACGAATTCCCGTTCGGTTGGGGCGAACTCTGGGGTATCGCAAGCCGTACGAACTATGACTTGACGCAGCACCAGAACGAATCCAAGGTCAAGCAGGAATATATTGACCCGGTGCAGAACAAGCGCTATATTCCGTACGTGGTGGAACCGTCCCTCGGTGTGGAACGTTTGCTCCTCGTGCTTCTCTGCGACGCTTACGAAGTCGAAAAGCTCGAAAACGACGAACGTACCGTGCTCCACTTCGATCCGAAGATTGCTCCGGTGAAGGTTGCCGTGCTTCCGCTGGTGAAGAAGGGCCAGGTGAAGGCCAAGGCCGAAGAGCTCTACCAGAAGCTCCTGAACCGCTGGAATGTGGAATACGACGAAACCCAGTCCATCGGTAAGCGCTACCGCCGTCAGGACGAACTCGGCACGCCGTTCTGCGTGACCGTCGACTTCGACACGGTGGGCGAGGGTGAATCCGATCCGGCAAAGCTGGGCTACGTGACTGTTCGCGAACGCGACTCCATGAAGCAGGAACTGGTGAAGATCGACGAACTCGAAGCTTACCTGTCCGCTAAACTCGGCTGCTAAATTATTACTAGGGAGGGGGTCCACCCCCTCCCTAAAACCCTCCTGGCACTTAATAAAAAGAACCCGGAAACGGGTTCTTTTTTGTATATTCAGCTATATGAGACTATGTCTATTGACAGTTTTGTTGTGTTTCTTGCTTTCCATCGCCGCTCAGGAGGAGCCCGTTGTCTACGTGCGGGTGGATGGCATCCCTGTGGAAAATCCTACGGATAGTCTGGCAAGTGTACCGACAAATGTTGAACAACCTCCCAAAAAAGCGAAATGGCTTATTGCCTCTGCGATTGTATCCGCTTCTTGGACCGGTATTTCGCTAATGCAGTTGAAAGATTTTGATGACAAGACAGAATCAATATACAGAGAGTCCCACAGGAAAGGTATAGATGAGGAATACTACCAGAATCGTAAAAATCGTATAAAGGATAAGCAGAATTGGCGTGATTTTTGGTTGGGTAGTTCTATTGTTGGTTCGGCACTTTTAGTATTGTCTTATGGATCATACATTGTTATCAATTTTTAAAAAGGGGTATATAATGGTTCGGTTATTTTGGGTGCTGTGTGTAGGTCTGATGGTAGCAGTGTTTACCTCTTGTACGGATTATGCCTCGTCTTACGAAAATGAAGTCGCACGGGCTAATGTGACTTTGAATCTTGAAAAAGGGAAGTTTACTGATGAGCGAGATGGAAACAAGTATGCGGTCATCTTGGTGGGTGACAAGTATTGGATGGCAGAGAACTTACGGTACGTAGATAGTTCTAAAACCCCGAATCTTAAAGGGAATACGTGGTGCTTGAAAAACTCCAAGGACAGTTGCTCTAAGTATGGCCCTCTATATTCTTGGACGGCTGCGTTGGATATAGATGAAAAATATGTGTCTACATTGTTTGGGTATGGAATTGTTCAGGGAATTTGTCCTGAAGGTTGGCATTTGCCGTCTTTTTTGGAATGGGTATCGCTGAAAAACACCCTTGCCCAATATACCGTTGGTGAAGATGTTGGCTCTGATATGAAATCCGTGAAAGGGTGGTTAAGGGAGGGCGAATCTTCACTTGCGTCGAACAGGTTCGGGTTCAGCGGAATGCCCGCAGGTCGTAGGAATAGTGAAAATGGCGAGTTCATGAGTAGTGGTAAATATGCCTTTTTCTGGTCTTTGAATGAGTACGATGTCGGCACGGCTAGTGGATGGGCCTTGCGTTACGATAATGATCAGTTTGACCCCGGAAACTTCTATAAGGACCATGGAATGTCTGTTCGTTGTGTCCTGTCTTCTGATGATGTCTGGAGGATAAATGGAACGTTGGATTCGTCGTATCTAGATGAAATACCTTTCGAATATGGGAAATTAGAACTTGACGGAAAGAGTTATAAGACGGTTCGTATTGGTTCGCAGAACTGGATGGCGGAGAATATGAACCAGGATACCGAAGAAAGTTGGTGCTACAACGACGATTCCAAGGAATGCGACAGGTACGGTCGCCTGTATTCGTTCAAGAGAGCCGAGACAGTCTGTCCGGAAGGATGGAAACTTCCCTCTATTGAAGATTTACAAGTTCTGGTGAATTCCGTGAAGTATGCAAGTGCCTTGAGGTCACGGACCGGCTGGACAGAAAAGGGAAGTAAAGGCTGGAACTTGTGGGGCTTTAACGCAAAGCCATCTGGAGGAAGAGAATCCGGCGACTATTTTGATTCTATGATTAGCGCTTATTTTTGGACAAGTGACCAGCAGGTCCTTTGGTTGCGCTACTATGATGACAAAATGGAATTTTTGCCCAAAGACGAAAAAACCGCTTTTTCAGTACGTTGCATAGAAAAAGCGGTTGAATAGGGTTTACGAGATTTATGCCTTAATCACCGTATCTTTGGCCAAAACCACGATGCCGGAGTCGGTCACGTGGAACAACTTTTTGTCCCGTTCCAGGTCGTAGCCGATTTGGAACCCGGCTGGAATATGCAGGCCTTTCTCGATGATGGCACGGCGCACCTTGGCGCCGGGGCCGATGGTCACATTCGGGAAGAGGATGGCCTCCTCTACCAGGGCGTCTTTCTGGATGGTGACTCCCGGGCTTAAGATGCTCTTGACCACGGTGCCTCCGCCGATGATACAGCCCGAAGACACGATGGAGTCGATGGCCGCACCCTGGTGGGCATTGCCTTCGCCGGCAAAGAACCTTGCAGGAGGCTGGTTCCAGTTGTAGGTGCGGATAGGCCAGTAGTTGTTGTACAGGTCGAAGGGCGGGTTTTCGGAGCACAGGTCCATGTTGGCTTCGAAGAAGGCGTCTAGGGTTCCCACGTCGCGCCAGTAACCCTTGGTAGAGGCCTGTTCGCCGCGCACGATGTTTGTGTTGAAATCGTACACGTAGACGGGGTAGTCCTTGTAGAGGCTCGGGATAATGTGCTTGCCGAAGTCGGTGGCGCCGCTCGCGGCACCCTTCATGAGTTCCCGGACCAGGAACTTGCTGGTAAAGATGTAGTTGCCCATGCTGGCGAGGCAGTAACCGGGGTTGCCGGGCATTTCTTTCGGGTTCTTGGGCTTTTCCTCGAAACCGATCATTCGGTTGTCCGCATCCACCTCGATGATGCCGAATTCAGACGCTTCGGATACGGGCACCGGGATAGCTGCAATGGTCAAAAGGGCAGCGCGACTCAGGTGGAAATCGATCATCTGGTTGATGTCCATCTTGTAGATGTGGTCGCCTCCGAATATGGCCACCAGGTCGGGGCGCTCGTCGGTAATCAAGTTGATGTTCTGGAAAATGGCATCGGCGGTGCCCCGGTACCAGTCGTCGCCGGTACGCATCTGGGCGGGCACCAGGTCCACGTACTGGTCCAGGCTCGCGTTCAGGTTCCAGGCGGCGGAGATGTGCTTGTTCAGGGAGTCGCTCTTGAACTGGGTCAGCACCTTGATCTTGAAGATGCCGGAATTGATAAAGTTGTTCAGCACGAAGTCGATGATACGGTAGGTTCCCCCGAAGTGGACAGCGGGTTTTGCCCGGTCCCGGGTGAGGGGTTGAAGACGGCTACCTTGACCGCCGGCCATGATCATGCAAAGGATGTTTTTTTGATGCTCTCTAGAGTAGGACCAGTTCATATATCCTCGGTAAAAATGCTTATTTGCTTGTACACCACTAATTTACCTTATTTTTTTATAAAAAACACAAAAAAAGGAAAAAAGCACCTTTTTTTAGGAGGTTGAACCTATTGCCGAGGTCGTTTTTTTGTAAATTATAGCCCGTTCGAAATTATCGAAACTTAACGTTAAACCAAATAGGAGTTCCTATATGAGTCTCACTCTCAACGACATCAAGCACAGCAAGATCAAGGCTTGGGTTGAAGAATGCATCGCAATGTGCGAACCGGACAACGTGGTTGTTGTCGACGGTTCCAAGGAAGAATATGACGCCCTCATGCAGAAGTGTGTCAAGGCTGGCCTTGCCACTCCGCTCAAGAAGAAGGAAAACTGCTTCTTGTTCCGTTCTCTGCCTTCTGACGTGGCCCGTGTCGAATCTCGTACCTTCATCTCTTCCGTGAAGGAAGAAGATGCCGGTCCGACCAACCACTGGATCGACCCCAAGGAACTCAAGGAAACCATGAAGGGCCTCTACAAGGGTTGTATGCACGGCCGTACCATGTACGTGATTCCGTTCTGCATGGGCCCGCTCGGTTCCCCGATTTCCAAGAACGGTATCGAACTGACCGACTCCGAATACGTCGTGCTCAACATGGACATCATGACCCGCGCAGGCAAGAAGGTCCTCGACATTTTCAATGCCGACCAGAACGCTGAATTCGTGCCCTGCCTCCACTCCGTGGGTAAGCCGCTCAACAACGGCGAAACCGGCGGCGGGATCTGGCCCTGCGCTGACGTCGAACACAAGTACATCACCCAGTTCCCCGAAGAACGCCTCATCTGGTCGTACGGTTCGGGCTACGGTGGAAACGCCCTTCTCGGCAAGAAGTGCTTTGCTCTCCGTATCGCTACCGTTCTCGCTCGCGACGAAGGCTGGCTCGCCGAACACATGCTCATCCTCAAGCTCACCAACCCGAAGGGCGAAGTCAAGTACGTTACTGGCGCCTTCCCGTCTGCTTGCGGTAAGACGAACCTCGCCATGCTCATCCCGACTATCCCGGGCTGGAAGGTCGAAACCATCGGTGACGACATTGCATGGATGAAGTTTGGCAAGGATGGCCGTCTCTACGCTATCAACCCGGAAGCCGGCTTCTTCGGCGTTGCTCCGGGCACCTCTGCAGAATCCAACAAGAACGCTCTTATCTCTGCCGAAAAGAACACCATCTACACCAACTGCGCCCTCACTGAAGACGGCGACGTGTGGTGGGAAGGCATCGGCTACCCGGCCAAGGGCAAGCTCGTTGACTGGAAGGGTCAGACCCGCGACGCTCTCCCCAAGGACAAGGCTCCCAAGGGCGAAGAAATGGCTCACCCCAACGCTCGCTTCACCGCTCCTGCCAACCAGTGCCCCTGCATTGCCAAGGAATGGGAAGATCCTGCCGGCGTGCCTATCTCTGCAATCCTCTTCGGTGGCCGTCGTCCGTCCACCATTCCTCTGGTCCACCAGTCCCTGAGCTGGAACCACGGCGTGTTCCTCGGCTCCATCGTGGGTTCTGAAATCACCGCTGCTTCCACCATCAACGCTGCTGAAGTCGGTAAGATCCGTCGCGACCCGTTCGCCATCCTCCCGTTCTGCGGCTACAACATGGGCGACTACTTCAAGCACTGGATCGAAATCGGCAAGAAGTCTACCGAAGACAAGCTTCCGAAGATCTTCTACGTGAACTGGTTCCGCAAGGACGCCAACAACGAGAAGCTCCCGGGTGGCTTCATGTGGCCGGGTTACGGCGACAACAGCCGCGTGCTCGCTTGGATCTTCGACCGCTGCAACGGTGTCGATAACGCCAAGGAAACTCCGATCGGTTACATGCCGAAGGACGGCGCCATCAATACTGAAGGCCTCGCCGACTACTACAAGGAAACTCTCCCGGAAATCACGAAGGTTGACGTGGAAGGCTGGAAGAAGGAACTCGCCGACGTTAAGGAAAACCACTATCCGAAGTTCGGCAAGCACCTCCCGAAGGAACTCTCCGAAATCATCGACATGATCCAGGATCGTTTGAATAAGGCTTAATCAACCTTATCTTTCCTAACGGAAATCTTTAAAAATCCCTGCTACCAGCGATGGTGGCGGGGATTTTTTACAATGAGCTGTTTGATTGCAAAAAAGGCCGCGAATCAATCGCGGTCTTTTTGATGGTGCGTTTACGCCTTGTGTCACTTCACGCTGGCGGTCAGCAGTTTCGTGATTGCGGAAACATATTCCGCCGGGTTCGGGAGCGGAGAGCCTTCGGCAAGCAGAGCCTGACCGTAGAGGGCCTTCGGCCAATCGCCCAGATCTTCCTTCGCTTCTGCCTTCTTCTTGAGCATTTCGCAAATCGGGTGCGTCGGGTTGATTTCCAGAATGCGCTTGCTCTTCGGCAAGTTCTTCTGGCCCATGGCCTTCATCATGCGTTCCATCTGGGCGCTCATGGCGTCTTCGCTCGTCACCAGGCAGCAGGGGCTATCCTTGAGGCGGCTGGACACGCGGACTTCCTTGATGTCTTCGTCCAAGACCTTCTGCAGGTTTTCGCAGAGGCCCTTGAAGATGCCCTTGTTAGCTTCTTCGGCCTTCTTTTCGTCTTCGGTCTTTTCGAAGTCCACGTCGCCGCGGGCGATGTCGTGGAACTTCTTGTCGCCGAATTCGGTGAGGCTCGACATCATGAATTCGTCGATGCCGTCGCTCATGAGCAGCACTTCGTAGCCCTTCGCCTTGAAGGCTTCGAGCATCGGGTTAGACTTCACGGCGTTCTTGTCGCCGATGAGGTAGTAGATTTCCTTCTGGCCTTCCGGCATGCGCTTCACGTATTCGTCGAGGCCTACGAGGGCGTCGCCTTCCGTCTTGGTGCTTTCGAAGCGGAGCAACTTCTTGAGTTCGTCAAGATGCTCCCAGTTCATGTAGAAGCCTTCCTTCAAGACCATGCCGAGTTCGCGCCACCAGGCGTTGTACTTCGCGGCATCCTTGTCGGCCATGTTCTGCAAGGTGTCGAGCACCTTCTTAATCACGTGCTTACGAATGTTGGTGATAATCTTGTTGTTCTGCAAAATCTCACGGGACACGTTCAGCGGCAAGTCTTCGCTGTCCACCACGCCGCGCACAAAGCGCAACCACGGCGGCAGCAAGTCCTTGCAGTCGTCCATGATAAAGACTTTCTTCACGTAGAGCTTGAGGCCGTGCAATGCGTCGTTGTGCCAGATGTTGAACGGGGCCTTGCTCGGGATGTACACGAGGCTCCAGAATTCCTGGGAACCTTCGGCGTGGCTGTGGCTCCAGGCGGCCGGTTCGTCGGCTTCGTGGCTGATGACGTTGTAGAAATCCTTGTACTGTTCTTCGGTGACTTCCTTTTCACTCTGGCGCCAAAGGGCCTGCTTTTCGTTCAGGCGTTCTTCGGGCTTTTCTTCGATTTCGCCCTTGTCGTTCTTCGTTGCTTCGGGGTGGAGGTAAATGCCGTAACTCACGAAGCCGCTGTACTTCTGGACGATGTCCTTGATCTTCCATTCGCTGGCGAAGTCTTCGGCGTCTTCGTCGTCCTTCAGGTACAAAGTAATCTTGGTGCCCACCTTGTCGCGCGGGGCTTCGGAAATCTCGAATTCGCCCGTGCCTTCGGATGCCCACAGGTAACCCTGAGTTTCGCCGGCCTTAAGGGTCAACACTTCGACCTTCTTCGCGACCATGAACACGGAGTAGAAACCCACACCGAACTGGCCGATGAGATCGACGCTGCCCTTGTCGCCTTCCTTCAAATTCTTGATGAAGTTCTTAGTGCCGCTACGGGCGATGGTGCCCAGGCAGTTGATCAAGTCTTCTTTGTTCATGCCGATACCGTTGTCTTCGACAACGATGCGCTTGCCTTCCTTGTTCACCGAGATGTCGATGCGGAGCTGCGTGCCCTGCGGCAAGAGTTCTGCGTTAGAAAGCGAGAGGAAACGACGCTTGTCCAGTGCGTCCGCCGCGTTCGAGACGAGTTCGCGGAGGAAGATTTCCTTGTTGCTGTAAAGGGAGTTGATCATCAAGTTCAGCATGTCGCGAACTTCGGTCTGGAATTCCATCTTCTCTGTTGCCATTTTTCTGTCCTTTGTCATCCCCGCTGTCATTCTGGAGCCACAGGTCCCTGAGCTTGTCGAAGGGTGTGGCGATAGAATCGCGGGGATATCCTTGATGTTTAATTTTCAAGCGGTCTGGGCTACCAAAATGTTTCAAAATGAAACAATTTGACGGTCCCGCCTTGTTTTCGCTGTAGAAGATGCAAGAACCGTGCCAACATTTCAACAAGTTCTCATACAAGAAAAGGGGCTCGAATGAGCCCCGATATTCGAACTGCTTTCGTAATCTTACTTGATAAAGATCAATCCGAGGATACCCACGGCCCACACGTACCAGGCAAAGTGCTGGAACTTGCCCTTCTGCAAGAAGGTCATGAGCCACTTGAGGGCGATGATGCCGAAGATGAAGGACACCAGCATGCCCACCAAAAGTTCGGGGGTAAAGCTGCCGGCATCGGCACACTGGGCAGCCTTTTCCGGGTTCTCGAGAGCCATCTGGGCGACCTTTTCGGCGCTCTGGCACTTGGCCCATTTGATGACGTCGAGGAGGGCTGCGCCACCCACGGCAGGGATACTCATGAGGAAGCTGAATTCGCCGGCGTACTTGCGGTTCACGCCCATGAACATCATGGCGCTGATGGTAGAACCGCTGCGGCTGATGCCCGGGATGCAGGCGATGCCCTGGACAATACCGGTCACGAGAGCGCGCCACCAGTTCATCTTGACGCCCTCGTTATCGGGGTGTTTGGCGCCGGTAGGGCCCCACTGGGAGGTAAACAGGAGCAAACCCGTAAAGAGTTCGGCCACGCACACGGCCCGCGGGTTTTCGAAAAGGCCTTCAAGCAAGTCCTTGAAGCCGAGGCCGATCATCGCTGTCGGGATGCTTGCTAGAATGATGTAGCCTGCTTCGCGCAACTGGTCCGGATTACGGCGGATGCAGCCCACGATGATGTCGGTAATTTTCTTGTGGAACACCACGAAGATGGACAGCAAGGTACCGGCATGGAGCATGATGTCGAAGAACATGCCCGCCTCGTTCATGCCAAGGAGTTCGTGGCCCAGCACGAGGTGGCCGGAGCTGGAAATGGGGAGGAATTCGGCGAGGCCCTGCAACAGGCCGAGGATGATAGATTCGAACATAGTAGGGTAAATGTAGCAAAAGAGTGGTTGGTAAACAGTGGTTGGTAAACAGGGATGCGGGTATCAATATGTCCTTTTTTGCATATCTTAACCATCAACCGCTAAGCACCAACCACTAATCACTAACCACTATTAACTATATTCACAGCATGGCTCGCAAGTTTCTTCTCTGTTTTCACGATTTCAGCGTCTGGAACTACACAAAAGTGACTCCGGTTCTCGAGGAACTGAAGGATTTGGTGGG
>CALATK010000162.1 GCA_937891805.1 uncultured Fibrobacter sp.
AAGCTGATACAGAACGGTTCTATTACCCGGGAGGCGGCTGCGCTGCTGCGGAAGCTGGTGCAGGAGTGCATTGCCCGGAATGGTAGGCGGAACACCAGCTTCGCCATAGGCCAGAGCGCTAGGAATCCAGGCCTTCACCTTGTCCCCTTCTTTCATGACCTGGAGCAGGTCTTGCCAGCCTTCGATGACCGCGCCTACGGGGAACTCCAGAGGTTCACCACGCTTGACGCTGTTGTCAAACTGTGTGCCGTCTAACAAAGCCCCGATGTAATGCACCTGGACCTTGTCCGTCACCTTGGGTGAAATACCCGTACCGGCCTTGAGCACGCGGTACTGCACACCCTTGGGAGTCACCTTCACTGTAGAATCCAAAACGTTCTTGGCGAGGAATGCAGCTTGGTCTTCCAGAGCCTTGGCGGCGGCGGCCTTCTCGTCGTCCTCTTTCTGCTTCTGCATACGGAGCAGCAAGTCCTGCAGGGCCGACTCCGAAGCGGAATCCGACAGCAGAACCTTGCGGGCTGGGTCCACTTCATCCTGGAGGGCAATCATCAGCACATCCATCTTGACAGGAACATTGATATTGGCGATAGCCTTTCCCAAGTCCATGCCCAAGGCATAGCTGTAACGGTCCACGGCACTGTCTAGGGAAACCTGAGGCGCAGGAGCGGCAACAGGCTCGGCGGGTTCCACCACCGGCTGCGGATTATTGCCACCGCAGGCGACCAAAACGGCACCTGCAGCAAGACCAAAAGAATAGCGAATCAGGTTCATAAAACTCCTTTTGGATTACGTATGTAACCCATATCACAGTTAAATTAGCTTTTTTTTACAGGAAATTTGCGGAATTGTGCGTTTTTTCACATAAAACCACATTTGTAAACAAAAAACAACAAAAACCCTTTAAAAACCACAAGAATTTGTTATATTTGGGACAACGAATAAACGGGATTACGAGCTAACTCTATGAGTATCAAGTTCTTACAGATGGTGGACTCTGCGCAGGAGAGCAAACGCGAGTTTGACCTGTCTGTTGTCTACCTCAAGGATTCCCTCCACCAGTCCGTCAAGACCGCTCTGAGCAATACACAGCGGGTTTCCTTCGACACGAACAAGGTCCAAACTACCGGCTGGCTCAAAGGAGCCCTCTCTTATCCTTGGGTTGTGGTCTGCACCATCATCCCTGCCGTCATGGAAATGATTGTCTAACAACAACAGCTTTTGATTGGACCGTGCCTCAAGGCGCGGTCTTTTTTTATGCATAAGAAAAAGGGCCCGCAAAAGCGGAACCCTTTTCAGTAAGTTCTATTGGTTTAAGAAATTACTTTTTGCAGCCGCACTTCTTGCAAGCCTTAGCAGGGGCCTTGCAAGCCTTGCGCGGGTCACCGGCGTACACGGCAGCCTTGCCGAGTTCTTCTTCGATGCGGAGGAGTCGGTTGTACTTGCAAACGCGGTCCGTACGGGAGAGAGAACCAGTCTTGATCTGGCCAGCGGCGGTACCGACGGCGAGGTCAGCAATGAAGGTGTCTTCGGTTTCGCCAGAGCGGTGAGAAACGATCGGAGCATAGCCTTCGTTCTGAGCGCGCTTGATGGCGGCGAGAGTTTCGGACACAGAACCCACCTGGTTCACCTTGATGAGGATGGCGTTAGCGATACCGGCCTTGATGCCTTCGTCGAAGATGGTCGGGTTGGTAACGAACAGGTCGTCACCCACGAGGTTGATCTTGCCGCCGAGCTTGTCGGTCATGACCTTCCAGCCAGCCCAGTCAGCTTCGTCGAGACCGTCTTCAATGGAGAAGATGGAGTACTTGTCGATGAGCTTTTCGTAGAGCTTCACCATGTCGGCAGACTTGACAGTCTTCTTGGTGCTCTTCTTGAAGGTGTAGGTTTCCGGCTTGCCCTTCTTGGTGTTCTTGTCGCAGAATTCAGAAGAAGCAACGTCAAGAGCGATCTTGATGTCTGTGCCGAACTTGTAACCGGCATTGGTGGTTGCAGCCTTCAAAGCGTCGAGAGCCTTTTCGAGGGTCATCACGCCAGTGATTTCGTAACCGAACTTGTTCTTAGCCGGCTTGATAGAGACGCCAGGAGCGAAGCCACCTTCGTCACCAACGGTGGTGTCGAAGCCGGCCTTCTTCAGCACAGCCTTGAGGGCGTGGAAGATTTCGGTGACCATCTGGAGGCCCTTGGAGAAGGTCTTTGCGCCAACCGGAGCAATCATGAATTCCTGGAAGTCGATCGGAGCGGAGGAGTGAGCACCGCCGTTGATCACGTTGCACATCGGGCAGGGGAGCGTGAGCTTCTTGGTGCCATGGAGCTTGGCGATGTACTGGTAGAGAGGCATCTTGGCGTCGTTAGCAGCGGCGCAGCAGACAGCCATGGAAACGCCGAGGATAGCGTTTGCACCGAGGGTGTTCTTGAGCATGCGGTTGCCGTCGAGAGCGATCATGGCGTCGTCGACTTCGGTCTGCTTGGCCGGGTCCATGCCGATGATCTTCTTGGCGATCTTGGTGTTCACGTTCTTCACAGCAGTGAGCGTGCCCTTGCCGCAGTAGGTCTTCTTGTCGCCGTCGCGGAGTTCGCAAGCTTCGCGTTCGCCGGTAGAAGCACCGCTCGGGACAGCAGCGTGACCCTTCACGCCGTTTTCGAGGGTAACATCAACTTCGAGAGAGGGATTGCCGCGAGAGTCGAGAATCTGGCGGGCAACAACGGATTTAATTTTAGAAGCCATTTTTTAGCCTTTTGGTTTAGTGTGAAAAATTTTGCGGTGTAAAATATAGAAATTAGACGAAAGACGAAAGACGAAAGACGAAAGAAAAGGGGGACTAAAAGAGTCTCATACCGACTTATCCGATTATTTCCACGCCTTGCACATGTCGATGGCATCCTGCATCGACTTCAGCTGGTTCTGCTTGAACCTTTTGTAGCGAACCCTTTTCTTCCCTTTGTAGAAGGCCATCCCGGCCGTCTTCCGAGCAGCATCATCGCCCACTTCCTGGACTTTGCTCTCGGGGAAATTGGCGGGCAGCAAAGTTTCCTTGACCAATATGTTGTTGCCCAGGGCCTCATAAAATTTCCTGATATCATTCGCCTCTTTCAGCTCCAAATAAAGCCAAAGCGCCTTGCGATCCCATCCGATAAAATTCCCATTTGCATCCATGACAAAGTCTAGCCCGTGTTCCACAGCCTTGCACCCACCCGAGGTCGACTCGTCTCTATTGCAAGAATAAAATGATTTTTCCCACAATTTCTTCTTTTTGAAATCACTGAAATTTGCGTAGCAATCTCCACCCAACGGGCCTTTAACTTCATTATAGGTCTGGTCCGGCACATTCGACCCAAAAACCACAAGACGTTCCCCGTTCACGTCAAAGCATTCCAGGTTTTCGTCGAGCCCTTCGGGCTTACCCACCATATTCATCCGCTTGGTGCTGACATAATAAAGAGGCTCAGCCCATTTTTTTTCTCTATAACTAAAAAAACAAGGCATCATTCCATCGGGCAATGCGACTTCTTGCGATAATCCCGAAGATTTGTCTTTCGCTGTGCATCTCCAATCCGATTCGTCCTGTTTCAATTCCCATGTTGTCGAATCCATCGTCGGGGAGCAGGGACCGTCAATAATGACATCCAGTTCCGTCTTGAACAATGCGGGACTGTAATACGGGCATACACAAAAAAGACCGCTTTCCCATTCCGCCTTGATTTTCTTACCGTAAAGTTCTCGGATAAAGGCGCTATCCACCTGCTTAAACTTTTCGTCAGCATCAATATCCTGGAAAACCTTTGCTCTCCCTATAGACGGATTTGCCACGACCCTTTTGCGTAAGCGTTCCATATCCGAACACAAATTGCAGCTGAACTTACTTGGCTCGGCATCGTAATTTCCATCCAGCTGGATTTGAGCCCCTTTATAATTCAGTACAAGGTTATTCGTCCAGACCGTGCGTCCGCACATCAGTGAATCCGGCCAGTTCCATTCCGTATCAGGAACAGCCTTTTGAACAGCCCTGATTTCCAGCGAAAAAAAGCCTTCATAATGTAAATCAAAAGACGAAACACAAAAATGCGCCGTCGAAGGACTATGCGCAAAAATGGAGCCTGCAAGCAGGGCAACAACCAAAAGCAATTTCCTGTTCAGCCACATCATCGCAAAAGGTCCTTCATCTTGATGCATTTTCCGAAAGCTTTGCAATCTTCACCGCATTCTTTCCAGTACACTTCGGATCCGTCACGGACACGTACATCTGCAGTCTGTCCCGTTTCATCGAGATTTATTCTTTTCTTTTCCTGAAGCTCGTCCTTATTGCACTTACCTCCAATGCGAGCATAGAACACAACATCTTTCTCAAATGTCTTGAAATTGCAGGTCAGCGTATTTTTTGAAATAACCGGAACGCTCGTTCCGTATAGCTTCTTCGCGGGAATTCCCTTGAGAGCCTTCGCGCTGATATACTTTGGAACAGGCAAATGGATTTCGTTTGCAACGACAGTCTTCGCATGGCAGGTATCCTGTTCTATAGAATGCACCAATTTCCGTTTGCCGTATTTTGCAAAATCCATTTCGTACGTTTTTTCGACGCGCATTTCCCCGGAGCATCCTATCGTTTCACCATCGGTAAAGGAAATCTGCGGTAACACGTCGTAATAGTTCGTTAGGTGGAGTTCCGCATTCTTACTCCCATTCACGCAATATTCCAAGGCAGGGATTGTGTCGTTACATTCACCTACCAGTCGCGCATAAAAATCAACTTCCATCGGATTTACTTGAGTTTCGTGGTAAGGATCCCAAGCCGCTGTCCAATACCCCCTAAATAGCTGTCCATAAAAATTCTTCAATGTTTCCCGGGCATTTCGCAACTTGAGTGGAACCTTTTCATCGGAATTCCACTTACTATTATTTCCATCCCTGCTGCCATACAATTTCACTTTCTTGATTCGTTTCAACTCAACCGGCATATCAAAAAAGCCGCAATCGAAACAGACCCTTGTTATTCCGCCAACTCCACTATGGCGGCGTGGAGAAGTGAGAGAATAAACATCTTCAGGGCAATTTATATCATAGGGGAAAAAGACTTTACTTTCTGTCGCCCAACGTGTTTCGCATGGGTATTCTCTACAAGAAACCGAATCCGGGTAATTCCATTCCCGAATCGGTTCATCTATATCCTTTATCAGCATCGGACGATAAGTGTTGTCATCTAAAATATCGGCACAGTATTCCGCAATGCGCTCAGAATCCGCAGCGGCACCCCAGACAAGGCAAAGGCATGCAAGACAAATACTACGGAGCTTCATGATGCTTAGCCCCCCAAGCCTTACAGGTCTTCATCACATCAGCAAACGAAGAGAATTTTCTAGACTTGTAAGTCTTGCTTTCAAGCTTTTCCGACCACAGGTAAAAATCGATTTCCGTGATTTCGGGCGCAGCGACATTCCCCGCCTTAATAATGTCCTCGCTTTCCAGCTCATCCGGAAAAGTCTGGTAAAAATCCTCCAACTTGGGATTCTTCAAAACCCAGGTCATCAGGGAATCCATACTTTTCCTCTTGTTCGCCTCGAAATAATAGAACAGGGCTTCCCGCGAAAATCTTTCTACTTTCAATTTCCCGTTCACGAGAAATTCCATTCCCTTCTCCACGGGCTTGCAGCCATTGGGGGTTGCTTCCGTATCCTTGCAGGAATGGTACCAGATTCCCGCCTGCTCGGTATAAAACGGGACCTCCACGTCCTTGCTCCGGTTCCCGCAGTTGTCGGCAAGATCGCGGCAACGCGACTTGCTGTTCCACAATAGGCTGTCGTAGTACTGCTCCGGCGCATTGGACTGGATCATGACATACGCATTGCCCTTGGCAATGAAGCACTCCACCTTGTTCCCCACCAGCGCAAACTCGCCGTCCATGGGCAATATCCTGGCGCCCGCATAGTCCATCACGACGCAGGAATCGCCCACGGGTTTGTAACACGGGAAAAGGTCCCCTCCTTCTACAAGGCCCGCAAAAACAAGAACTGCAAGCAGGAACTTCTTTATCCTCTTAACTATGACCACAGGGTAGAATATAAAAAATGGCTATGCAAAAACAGAAAAGGCTCGCTGTTTACGGCGAGCCCTTCTCTAGGATAATTCTGTGCTAAACAAGAATTAGAAACGGAAGTGGGCAAAAGCCTTGTTGGCTTCGGCCATCTTGTGCGTATCGTTCTTCTTGCGGACAGCGTTGCCTTCGCCGTTCTTGGCGGCAACCAGTTCGGCAGCCAGGCGGTCAGCCATGTTGGCTTCGTTACGGTTACGGGCGGCGTCGAGGAGCCAGCGGAGAGCGAGAGCCTTGGCGCGGTCCGGAGCAACTTCCATAGGAACCTGGTAGTTGGCACCACCCACGCGGCGGGACTTCACTTCCACCTTGGGCTTGATGTTGTCGAGGCAGATTTCGAACTTCTCGAGGGGAGTCTCGGGACCTTCGAGTTTCTGGCCGAGCTTTTCGAGAGCGGTATAGACAATCTGTTCAGCGATGGTCTTCTTGCCCTGCTTGAGCACCACGCCCACCAGTTCGGTAACGAGAGTGGACTTGTAACGCGGATCCGGGAGGATAGAGCGATGGAGAGCCTTTCTTCTTCTAGACATATTCTACTTCCTTACTTCTTGGCCGGAGCGGCACCTTTTTTCTTGACACCATACTTGGAACGGCCGTTCTGACGGCCATTGACGGCCTGGGTATCCAGGGCGCCACGGATGATGTGGTAACGGACACCGGGAACGTCCTTCACACGACCACCGCGGATGAGCACGATGGAGTGTTCCTGGAGGTTGTGACCTTCGCCGGGGATGTAGGCGGTCACTTCCATCTTGTTGGACAAGCGCACACGGGCAATCTTACGAAGAGCGGAGTTCGGCTTCTTCGGGGTGCTGGTGTACACACGGGTGCAGACGCCACGCTTTTGCGGGCAAGACTTCAAGGCCACGGAAGCGGTCTTGTTGCTGATTTGTTCGCGTCCGTTACGGACGAGCTGTTGAATAGTAGGCACTATTAATCTCCTAGATTTTGGAGTGCAAATATAGTTTTTTTTCCAAAGTTTTCAAGTACTGGACCGAATTACTCGCCTTCTTCCTCGTCGGAAATGCCGATTTCGTTATCCAGCATCTGGATGGCGCTATCGGTGCTGTAGTGTTCGGCCTGTACCGCTTGCAAGCGTTTCCTTTCTTCCATTTCGGCATCGGCATCGACCACCTGGACGTTCCTCAGATGGCGGGCACCGGTTCCGCACGGAATCAGACGACCCATAATCACGTTTTCCTTAAGGCCCATGAGCGGGTCCACGCTTCCTTCGATGGAGGCGCGGGTAAGGATCTTGGTGGTTTCCTGGAACGAGCAGGCAGAGATGAAGCTGTCTGTCGCCAAAGAAGCCTTCGTGATACCAAGGAGCATCGGCGTAAAGGTCGCCGGCGTCTTGCCAGCCGCAATCAACTGGTCGTTGATGGCGCGAAGACGTGCCTTGGAGATTTCTTCGCCCGGAAGCAGTTCAGAGTCCCCGGAATCCTCGATGCGAACCTTACGCATCATCTGGCGCACGATACATTCGATGTGCTTATCTGCGATAGCCACACCTTGCAGGCGATAAACGGCCTGGATTTCGTTCACCAAATGGCGCTGGACATCTTCGGGTCCAAGAACGTCGAGGATATCGTGGGGGTCCACGCTACCTTCGCTAATCTTCTGACCTGCACGGACACGGTCACCTTCATTGACCGCCAGATGCACGCCATGGGGAACCAGCACTTCCTCCTTCTTGTCGTCCATCTGAATAATAACCTTCTGGTTTCCACGGACATCGTCGCCGTAAGAAACGAGACCGTCCATAGGAGCGATAAAGGCCTTGTTCTTCGGGCAGCGAGCTTCGAAGAGTTCGGCCACGCGGGGAAGACCACCGGTAATATCGCGGGTCTTACCTGCGGCACGGGGGAGCTTGGCCACGGTCTGACCGATGGTCACGGAATCCCCGTCCTTGACAGTCAAAATAGCTCCGTCGGGAAGCATAAAGTGACCGACCTTGTTGTTGCCCGCATCCACGATGCTGATAGCGGGGCGGCGCTTGCCGCGCTTGTCGCTAATGACAATCCAGGTTTCGACTTCGGTCACTTCGTCCTTTTCGACGCGGAACGTAGCGTTTTCCACCAGGTCCATGAACTTGATGGTACCGGCCTGATAATGGGGCTGTTATACGGATCCCATTCGAACATTTCCTGTCCCTTCTGGACAGAATCGTTGTTGGCGACCTTCAAGATGGCGCCATAAGGAATCTGGTAACGACCCTTGTTAATACCTGTGGTATCGAAGATCACCAGTTCGCCCATGCGGCTTACCACCACCTTCTGGCCTTCGTGATCAACGGTTTCCACCTGTTCCAGTTCCACACGGCCATCTACAGTCGCCTTCTTGTTGTTTTCAACAGTCAAACGAGAAGATGCACCACCGATGTGGAAGGTACGCAGCGTAAGCTGAGTACCCGGTTCACCAATAGACTGAGCGGCAAGCACGCCCACGGCTTCGCCCAGGTCAACAGGACGACCAGAGGCAAGCATACGGCCATAGCACTTGGCGCAGACACCGGTGCGAGATTCGCAAGTAAGCACGGAACGCATGGTGATGTGTTCCAGACCGGAAGCGCTGATCTTCGGCAGGTCGCGTTCGGTCACCAGTTCACCGGCTTTCACAATCACTTCGCCGGTCACGGGGTGCTTGATATCTTCAATCGGAGCGCGACCCAGCAGACGTTCTTCCAGAGGAATCACGGTATCATCACCGTCCTTGAAGGCGGAGACTTCGATACCCTGGGTAGTGCCGCAATCAGCTTCAGTAACCACCAGGTCCTGACCCACGTCCACGAGACGGCGGGTAAGGTAACCGGCGTCAGCAGTCTTCAGAGCGGTATCGGCCAGACCCTTACGGGCACCGTGAGACGAAATGAAGTATTCCATCACGTTCAGGCCTTCACGGAAGCAGGACTTAATCGGGTTCTCGATAACTTCCTGACCGCCCAGCTGCTTGATAGGCTTCTGCATCAGGCCGCGCATACCGGACAGCTGTTTGATCTGTTCACGGCTACCACGAGCGCCGGAGTCGGCCATCATGTAGACGGGGTTGAAACCGTCACGGTCGCGGGAAAGCAAATCCCACTGCTTGTTGGCCACATCCGTCGTGGTGCGGGACCACACGTCAATAATCTGGTTATAGCGTTCGCCGTCGGTAATCACACCGTCTTCGTAGAGGCCGCGGATCTGGTTCACCTTTTCGGTGGCGGCATCCAGCATGGCCTGCTTCTCTTCGGGAATCACCATTTCGGCGATAGCCACAGAGGAACCGGCGCGGGTTGCCCACTGGTAACCGTTGGCCTTCAGGTCGTCCAGGTAATCCACGGTCACGCGGTTACCGGTACGGCGGTACAAATCGTCGATGGACTTCGCAATCACCTTCTTGCCGAAGGTTTCGTTGGCGTAGCCCAGCTCCTTGGGAACAAATTCGTTAAAGATGATACGACCGACAGTGGTCTTGATCACGTTCACGTCTGTCAGGGTGAGGAACTTAATCTTTTCACCTGCCTTGACGGAGACTTCGATATTGCCATTGTCGTCGGCGCTTTCGCGCAGGCACACGGCATCCTTTTCCAGGGCGCCCATGTAAATCTTGCGACCGGCGGGGAGACGCAGGTAAACGATGGCGTTCAGATCGACGACACCGTTTTCGTAAGCACGAACAGCTTCGGCGGGGTCGTAGAAGTGCATGCCTTCGCCCTTGCGACCCGGACGGGGCTTGGTCAGGTAATACAGACCAAGCACGATGTCCTGGCCCGGCACAGCGATAGGCTGACCGGAAGCGGGGTGCAGGATGTTGTTGGAAGAAAGCATGAGCACGCGGCATTCCAGCTGGGTCTCGAAAGACAGCGGGAGGTGCACGGCCATCTGGTCACCGTCGAAGTCCGCGTTGAAGGCGGTACAGACGAGGGGGTGCAGGCGGATGGCATTACCTTCGATCAGTTTCGGATAGAAGGCCTGGATACCCAAGCGGTGCAGCGTCGGGGCGCGGTTCAGCATCACCGGGTGGTCCTCGATGATTTCTTCGAGGATGTCCCACACTTCGGGGCGTTCGGCGTCCACGTACTTCTTGGCGGACTTGAGGGTATAGACGATACCGTCTTCTTCAAGGCGCTGGATAATAAAGGGCTTGTACAGTTCCAAAGCCATGCGCTTCGGAAGACCGCACTGGTGCATCTTCAGTTCCGGCCCAACCACAATCACGGAACGGCCGGAGTAGTCCACACGCTTACCGAGGAGGTTCATACGGAAGCGGCCCTGCTTACCCTTCAACAGTTCGGCGAGGCTCTTCAGCGGACGGGCGCCACCTGCACGGGCACTGCGGCGACCGCTGTCGAACAGCTGGTCCACGGCCTCTTGCAGCATGCGCTTTTCGTTGCACAAAATCACGTTAGGAGCACGGATGTCGATCAACTTTTTCAAGCGGTTGTTGCGGTTGATGACACGGCGATAAAGTTCATTCAGGTCGGAGGTCGCAAAGCGGCCGCCTTCCAGCGGAACCAGAGGACGCAGGTCGGGCGGAATCACCGGAAGCACGTCGAGAATCATCCAAGAAGGCTGGTTGGCCAGCAACTTGGCTTCGTTCTTGTACTTGCTGCGGAATTCCTCGTAGGCGTCGGCCAGCACAAAATTGTCGTGCTTGGATTCGTAGTCGGCCTTGAATTCAGCCACGGCCTCGGCGAGGCCCTTGAGCCAAGCCTTGCCAGAATCCCTGGAGCCATCGGGGTTGTTGTAATAGCTACGGAAGCTTTCCATCTGGGACTTCTTGAAAGCTTCCACAATCTTCAGGCGCTTTACGGATTCGTCGCGCTTGGTCTTGGACTTGGAGGTGGCCTGCAGGCGGAGTTCTTCGGAAAGCTTGGTCAGGTCAAGACGGTCCAGCAACTGCTTGATGGCAGAAGCACCCATCTTGGCGTCAAACTTACGGCCTTCGGCAACCAGGTCCTGATACTGGGTTTCGTCGATGAGGGAACGTTCTTCCAGGTCGGTGTCACCCGGGTCGATCACCACGTACTTTTCGTAGTAAATGACGTGTTCCAGGTCCTTGGTGTTCAGGTTCAAAAGAGCACCGATGACACAGGGCTGGTTTTTCACGAACCAGGTGTGGGCCAGAGGAATGGAGAGCTCGATATGACCCATGCGTTCGCGACGCACCTTGGAGTGAGTCACTTCCACGCCGCAACGGTCGCAGATAACGCCCTTGTAGCGCACGCGCTTGAACTTGCCGCAGTTACATTCCCAGTTCTTGACAGGTCCGAAAATCTTTTCGCAGAAAAGACCGTCGCGTTCGGGCTTGAAGGAGCGGTAGTTGATGGTTTCCGGCTTGGTCACTTCACCATACGACCAATAACGGATCAGGTCCGGAGCGGCGAGATGTATGGAAATATCGCCAGTATTTTCAGTCTGTTCAATCATTTCTTCAGACATATTACCTATCTCCAGTGGTCTCGATGTCAAGACCCAAAGAATGAACTTCGCGAATCATCACGTTGAAGGATTCGGGGATACCCGGCTTCGGAGTGTTCTTGCCGTGGACGATGGCGTCGTACACCATGGAACGTCCCGTCACGTCGTCGGACTTGACCGTCAACAGTTCCTGCAGGGTGTAAGCGGCACCGTAAGCTTCCATAGCCCACACTTCCATTTCACCGAAGCGCTGGCCACCGAACTGGCTCTTACCGCCCAGAGGCTGCTGCGTCACGAGGGCGTAGCTACCGATAGAACGGGCGTGGATCTTGTCGTCCACCAAGTGACCGAGCTTCAGGTAGTACATGTAACCGATGGTGACCGGGTTCAAGAAGGCTTCACCGGTGCGGCCGTCATAGAGCTTGGCCTTACCGATAATCTTGTTGTTGTCCGGATCCATTTCGTAGTTGACAATGGGGTTCTTCTGGTAAGCCTTTTCCAGTTCCTTGCAGATGTCTTCGAACTTGGCACCGTCGAACACGGGGGTAGAAACCTTGAAGCCGAGGGTCTTGGCGGCCCAGCCCAAGTGGACTTCGAGCACCTGACCGATGTTCATACGAGAAGGCACGCCCAGGGGGTTCAGAAGAATCTGGAGGGGGCGACCGTCTTCGGTGAACGGCATGTCTTCCACAGGCACGATCTTGGAGACCACGCCCTTGTTACCATGACGACCGGCCATCTTGTCACCGATGGAGAGGCAGCGCTTCTTGGCGATATAGACCTTGACGCTCTTGAGAACGCCGGGCTTGAGTTCGTCGCCCTTGGTGACCTTGTCGATTTCCTTTTCCATGGTGCGGGTCAGGGTATCGAGGTTGTCGCGGGCCACCAGCACCAGGGAGAGCACCATTTCCTGGAGCTCGTCGTCGCCTGTCACGAAGGTGGAAGCCGGAGAAACCTTGGTCACGTCCAGCATGGCGAGGTTCTGTTCGTTGTAAATCTGGCCTTCACGAATCAGGAGTTCGTGAGTTTCGTTGTCCATCACCTTACCGGCGGCCTTGCCAGCCAGGAGTTCGAACAGGTGTTCGCGGCAAGAGGCCTTGATCTTGTCGATCTGGGTCTGGAAATTGGAGCGGATTTCTTCGATCATTTCCGCATCCTTTTCCTTGCTCTTCTTGTCGGACTTGTCCTTCTTGCTGAAGACGCGGGTTTCAAGCACCACGCCCTTCATTCCCGGAGGAGCCTTGAGGGAAGAATCGCGGACATCGCCGGCCTTTTCGCCGAAGATGGCGCGGAGCAGGCGTTCTTCCGGAGTGAGTTCCGTTTCGCCCTTGGGCGTCACCTTACCCACCAGAATATCGTCGGCATTGACTTCGGCACCTACGCGAATCACGCCGTTTTCGTCCAGGTTACGGAGCGCATCTTCGCCCACGTTGGGGATTTCACGGGTGAGCTCTTCGGGGCCGCGCTTGGTGTCGCGAACTTCCAGCTCGTATTCTTCGATATGGATGGATGTAAAGGTATCCTTGATGGCGAGCTCTTCGGAAATGATAACGGCGTCTTCGTAGTTGTAACCGTTCCAGGGGAGGAAGCCAATCAAGATGTTCTTACCCAGAGCCAGTTCGCCGTGGTCGGTAGAAACGCCGTCGGCCAGCACGTCGCCCGCCTTGACGAAATCACCCACGTTCACGATAGGCTTCTGGTTGATGCAGGAATCCTGGTTAGAGCGCTCGAACTTGCGGAGCACGTAATTGTCGATAGGATCCTTGCCGAGGAATTCAAAGTTTTCGCCGAGGCCGGTGAGAGGCTCGAAATTGCCGTTCACCATGTTGCCACGCTGCACGGTCACGGTGCGGGCATCCACGAAGGTCACCTTGCCGTCGTGCTTGGCGCGAACCACGGTACCCGAGTCAAGGGCGGCACGGCGTTCGAGGCCGGTTCCCACCACGGGAGCTTCGGCACGGAGCAGAGGCACGGCCTGGCGCTGCATGTTGGAACCCATCAAGGCGCGGTTGGCGTCGTCGTGTTCCAGGAACGGGATAAGGCCTGCGGCCACGGACACAATCTGCATCGGGGCCACGTCCATAAGGTCGATGTGGTCCGTTTCGGTATCGCCGATTTCGATGCTGTCCTGACGGAGCAGGTGGGGGTATTCACTCTTGTCGCGGACGATAACGTATTCTTCCTTGAAACGGTTGTCGTCGGTGAGCTCGGTAGAGGCCGGAGCCACCTTGAAGGAATCCTCTTCGTCGGCGGTCAAGTAAGTGATAAAGTCAGAAACAATCTGTTCAACCGCAGAGCCCTTCTGCACGTAATCGGGCTTGCCGTCAAAGCTGTCCAACACAAAGCCGTTCTTGCAGTAAGAAACGTTGCCTTCGGCGTCCTTGATCTGGAACACCTTATTCACAAAGCTGTCGAACAGGTCGCGCTGGCGGTTGTCCAGGTTCATGCGGACATCGTCCATCTCCTTCTTGGAGAGTTCCAGCTGCACGAACAGGTGGGGGTCATGGACAAAGCCCTTGAAGATGCCGAAATGCCACTTTTCTTCGGGGAACATGCACTTGTTGCCATTGGCATCGGCAAATTCCACAAGGCCCACGATACGGTACGGAGTCTCGATAAAGCCGAAGTGGTTCACCACGGCGAAAGAAGCCAGGGAGTTGATAAGACCGATGTTCGGTCCTTCAGGAGTCTCGATGGGGCACAGACGGCCATAGTGGGTGTAGTGAACGTCACGGACTTCGAAGCCGGCGCGCTCACGAGAAAGGCCACCGGGACCGAGAGCAGAGAGACGGCGCTTGTGAGTGAGCTCAGAAAGCGGGTTCATCTGGTCCATGAACTGGGAAAGCTGAGAAGAACCGAAGAAGGACTGGACCACGGAGGACACCATGCGGGTGTTCACCAAGTCACGAGGAGTGGTCTGTTCTTCGTCGGAATGGAGAGAAAGGTTCTCGCGGATGACGCGAGACATACGGGAAAGACCCACGGAAATCTGGCCCGCCAAAAGTTCACCCACGGAACGGGTGCGGCGGTTGCCCAAGTGGTCGATATCGTCCAGGGCGTATCCGGAGGCTCCGTCATAGAGGCCCACCATGTATTCGATGATGGCAAGGAAGTCGGCCTTGCTCATGGTCATGGTAGAGAGGCTCGGGATCTTCAGGTCCTGAATGTTGAACTGTTCAGAGACGTTCTTGAGGATGCCCTGGATTTCGGAGGTATAAACCTTGTTGTTCAAGCGGTAACGGCCCACTTCGCCCAAGTCATACTTGCGGGGGTCGTTCAGGAACAGGCCTTCAAAATAAAGGCGTGCCGCTTCGTCGTTAGGAGCTTCGTCCTGCTGCTGGTGGGTTACCGAGTAGATAGCGCGGAGTGCTTCACCCTTGGACTTGGTCTTGTCGGCAGCCAGGGTGTAGTGGATAAGCAGGTTTTCTTCTTCCTTGGAGAGGAGAACGACCTTGTCCACCTTGTTTTCGAGCAAGCATTCCAGCTTCTTGTCGTCGATAACGGTGTTGGCCTCGACAATCACTTCACCGGTAGAAGAATCCACCACGTCGTTGAAGATGATACGGTCGATAAGCACGGACTTGCCGTTTTCGTCAAGTTCGTTGGCCAGGTCCTGCACGGAGACTTCTTCGGTCTTCTTGTAGAACAGGTTCAAGATATCCTGAGTGGTCTCGAAACCGATGCTTCTGAGCATGGCGGTAGCCGCAAGCTTTTTCTTGCGGTCGATAATCAGGTAAAGGATGTCACCTTCGGTGTTGAATTCCACCCAAGCGCCGCGGTGCGGAATAATACGGCTCTTGTAGTCGGAACGACCGTTGGGTTGCATTTCTTCGTCGAAGCTCACACCGGGAGAGCGGTGCAGCTGAGACACGACCACGCGTTCGGCGCCGTTCACAATAAAGGTGCCATTTTCGGTCATGATGGGGAGTTCGCAAATCAAGACGTCGTTCTTGACTTCTTCCTTCAGCTTGCGGTCTTCGCCATCTTTTTCGAAAATGCGGAGGGCCAGCGTAGCGTAGAGCTCCATGCTGTAGGTGAGCCCGCGCTCGCGACATTCAGGGATGCTGTATTTCGGGATGCCGAAATAGTATTTTTCGTATTCCAGGGAATAGAGACCGTTCTGGTCGGTAATCGGGAAGATGTCCTGGAAGACCCGCTCCAGACCGACTTTCATCCTCTTTTCTTGAGGAATGTTGGCCTGAAGGAATTGCTCGTACGATGCCTTCTGGACTTCGATCAAGTACGGAAGTTCCAGCTGGAATCTGTTGGAGGAATAACTCTTTCGCTCCGTTGTCATTAGAAATACCTCATCCGGTGAAGGGCCTGATTAGATAAAAACACCAAAAGCCCGCACTTACGTGCAGGCGATTGGCAAGAGCAGTTCAAAGAACTGAGAGCATTACTTAAGGGTAACCTTTGCTCCGAGTTCTTCGAGTTTCTTCTTGAGAGCTTCGGCGTCGGCCTTGGGAGCGGCTTCCTTGATGACGCTGTTAGCAGTCTCGACGACCTTCTTGGCTTCGGCGAGGCCGAGACCGGTGATAGCGCGAACTTCCTTAAGGACGTTCATCTTCTGAGCGCCGCATTCGACGAGGATCACGTCGAATTCGGTCTTCTCTTCAGCAGGAGCAGCAGCAGCGGCGGCCATTACGACGGCGCCACCGGCAGCAGCTTCGATGCCGTGAGTTTCCTTGAGGTAGTCAGCCAAAGCCTTGGCTTCGAGAAGGGTAAGACCAACAATTTGATCGCCCAGTGCCTTGATATCAGTTGCCATGATGTGTTTCTCCGATTATTCCGTTTAAAAGTTTTGGTTTGTGGTTTGTTGTTAAGCTTCCGGTGCTGCGGCAGCTTCAGGAGCTGCGGCTTCGGAACCCGATTCTTTTTCCAGCTTTTCCTGGAGGGTCTTGATTTGACCGGCAATCGTGGAGCCAGGACCAAGAGCCATAGAGACGATCATAGCGATCATGCCCTTACGGTCAGGAATCTTAGCGAGGTTCACGACTTCGGAGCCAGGCATGGGCTTACCGTCGAGGTAAATGCTCTTGGCGACCAAGAAATCAGGATTTGCTTTGTGGAATGCTTCAATTTCGCGGGCAGGCAGAAGAGGATCTTCTTCGAAGCCAACCATCACGGAAGTAGCTCCGGTCAGTTGGTCGTCGAGACCTTCAACCTTGAGGGCAGCGAGCACGCGCTTCAGAAGAGTGTTCTTCACAGCGTGGTACTTAACGCCCTTTGCAGCGAGAGCCTTACGCAGGGCATTGTCCTTTTCGACAGTGATGCCCTGGAAGTTGAGCAGATAGACGGCGGTGGCGTCCTTGAACGACTCGACGAGAGCGTCCACGGTCTGTTGTTTTTTAACTACAGCTTTCATGGTTCCTCCTAGCGCGTCAGTGCCATATCAAGTTTGATGCCCGGGGCCATCGTAGCCGTCAGAGTGAGGCTCTTGATGTATGTGCCCTTAGAAGACTGGGGCTTGTTCTTAACCACAGAGTCGATAACGGTCTTGGCGTTTTCAGCCAGCTGTTCGACGCTGAAGGAGAGCTTGCCTACAGGAGCGTGGACGTTGGCGCCCTTGTCAACGCGGTACTGGATTTTACCGGCCTTCAGTTCCTTGACGGTCTGGGCGACGTTAACGGTCACCGTACCGGCCTTGGGAGAAGGCATCATACCACGAGGACCAAGAACACGCGCCACCTTACTAATCACCGGCATCATG
>CALATK010000163.1 GCA_937891805.1 uncultured Fibrobacter sp.
ACTGCCTGGCACTTCGCCGAAGCGCCAGGCACCACCATGTCCTTGCCATCGACCTGCACCAGGCCGCCGTCAACCGTTTCGAGCTGGGTAAGGCAACGCAAGAGCGTACTCTTGCCGGAACCGCTGGGGCCGATAATCGAGAGCACCTCCCCCGCCTTCAGGTCAAAAGAAATATCCTTGAGCACATGCAAGTCGCCAAAGGACTTCTTGACGTGTTCTACCTTGAGGATCGGCGCAGATTCATTCACGTTTCCCATTCCACGCCTCACTTATAGTAATTGAGTTTGCGTTCCACGTAGGCAAAAAGCACGCTCAGCAAAAGGTTCGCCACATAGTAGAATACGCCCGCCACGAACAGCGGGTAAATGCTCGCGTAGGCGGCCTGCTGTTTCTTGGCCAGCGCAAAAAGTTCCGTCACCGCAATCACCTGCGCAAGGGAAGTGTCCTTCACCAGCGTAATGACTTCGTTCGCGCTCGCGGGTACCACGCGCTTGACCACCTGCGGGAGGATAATACGGAAGAACGTCTGCGTGCGGGTCATACCCAGCATGTAGGCCGCCTCGTACTGCCCCTTGGGTATAGACTGGATACCCCCGCGGAAAATCTCGGCAAAGTAGGCCGCATAGTTTATCGAAAACGCCACAATCACCGCCGGGAAGCGGTCAAAAGAGAAATCCACGCCCGCATATTCGCTCAGGTAGTAGGAACCGAAATAAATCGCCACAATCTGGAGCAGCAAGGGAGTGCCGCGCATCACCGAAATGTAGAACGACACCGGGTAGCGCACCACGCGCCACTTGCTCATCTTGAGGACCGCGATGAGCAGGCCCAGCGGAATCGAGAACAGGAGCGTAAGCCCGAAAATGGCGAGCGTCGTGCAGAAGCCGCCCCAGAGAATCGGGAGTAAATTGCTCAGGTCAGACATGGAACCGCGCGCCGGCCGTTACTTGCCGAACCACTTGGCAGAGATTTCGTCGAACTTGCCGTCGGCCTTCATGGCAGCCAGGGTGGAATTCACGGCATCGCGCAGGGCCTGGTCCTTCTTGCGGAAACCCACAGCATAGACTTCGTCGGAAAGGCCTTCTTCGAGTACCGTGTAGTCCTTAGCGTTCGTCACAATCCAGTACTTGGCCACGATTTCGTCCAGGAACACAGCATCGACACCGCCCTTGTCCAAATCCATGAGCGCCGTCTGGTTGTCGTCAAACGGGACGATTTCCTTGGCGGCCTTGCCCGCTTCGGAAGCATCCAGCAGCTTCTGGGCGGTAGAACCGTTCTGCACGGCAATCTTCTTGCCGGCGAGGGCAGCGAGATTTGCAAGAGACTTGTCCTTCACCGTGAAAATCATGCGGTTCTTGAGATACGGATCGCTCAGGTTCATGGCCTTCGCGCGGGCGCTGTCCACGCTCATGCCGTTCCAGATGCAGTCGATCTTGCCGGTGTTCAGTTCCTGTTCCTTAGCGTCCCAGGAAATCGGCTGCGTCTTGAGCTTCACGCCCAGGCGCGCACAAACTTCGGTAGCGAGGTCGATATCGAAACCCACGATGTTGTTGTCCTTGTCGCGGAAACCCATGGGCGGAAAAGAATCGTCGAGACCGAGCACAAACTCGCCCGCCGCCTTCACCTTGTTCAGGGATTCATCGGCCTGAGCCTTGGATTCTGCCTTCTGGTCATTACAGGCAGAAAGAACCGCGGCACACGCAACCGCCGCAAACATCGCTAAAAGCTTTTTCATCTTGAAGTCCTCTTTTTGATTTACAAGAGAAATATAGAAAAAGGGCCGCATTTCAATGAATACGGATAATCAAGCAGCCCTTTTATTTAACGCCTGTATGATTCAACCTTTTAATTCTACTTAAGAATCGTCATAGCCCATTGCGGAATGTCATCTGTATAGCACTTTACCAGTTTCCCATCCGACATCCTGAACAAAAGCGAAGCGTCCTGGTCTTCTACCGAGTTGTCATAAACATAAAGACGATCCACCGATGGAATTATCTTCTTGCAGTTGAAAATAGACTTCTGATATCTAGAAATGATTTTAGAAATGGGAACATCATGGCCGCCCTGTATCACGCGCTTTGCAATTCTTGCGGCATTGATGGACGGGTGTGATGTTGCAACAAAAAACAAACGGATGAAATAACCCTGCTGTTTTGCACGGCAAACAAAGTCGACTTTTTCATCCGAAGAAAAAACGGATTCGAAAATAAGGCTTTGTAGGTTCTTCAAAGATTCTTCGCGCCAAGATTTGCAATAGCGGGCAGCGTCAAGAACAGCTTCGGGAGAGTTCCAGTCCCCAAAACGTTCCTGGGCTACATTATCCGGATTGATATAGACGGCGTTTTCCAGCCATTCGTGCCTAAGAATCTTTGATGTAATGGTCGTTTTTCCCGAACCATTAGGGCCAGCAACGACAATGAGTACTGGGCGATGTTCTTCTGTCATAACACCCCTGTTAACGGATGGTCGCGGCAGCCTTTTCGATTTCATCGAAAAAACGTTTGGTTGCGTCGGCATTTGCCTTGCGGGCATCTTCGGCAGCTTCCCTCATTATCTGGGCAAGCATTTCATCGGTCGGCTCTTCCAAGTCCGTCAATCTGTAAGAATCAATGCTTTTTGTCGTTGTCATAGGGCGCTCCTTGATGCCATATTATGCATAATATACATTATTCAGGCAAAAAAAGCAATTCTGTGGGTTACACAATAGGATTTTGGGGATCCTCCCCCCACCATACGCAAAAAGGACCGCATTGCTGCGGTCCTTTTTAACGCTTTAGATCCTATCGGGGCTACGCCCCTCCAGGATAACACAGGAAAGGTCGGTGAGCCTGCCGAACCGACTATTCAGTTCACTTCGGCAAGCTCAGTGAACTTATTAATCGTTGCGCTTGCGCCCTGCGGGCTTAAGCGCAGACTCGCGGCGCCTCGGTCATGAGCAAGCGAGCTTGCTCGCGACGCTCGGCTTGCTAGTCTTTCCCGTACACCTTTTCGGCGTAGGTCACGGTGGCGCCGAGGTATTCGCGGTTCATCTTGGCGATGTAATCCACGGTGATACCCTTCGGGCATGCGGCCTGGCATTCGTAAAGGTTCGTGCAGTTGCCGAAGCCTTCCTTGTCCATCTGGGCGACCATGGCGAGCACACGCTTCTTCGCCTCGACCTTGCCCTGGGGCAAGAAGCTGAGGTGAGAAACCTTGGCAGATACGAAGAGCATTGCGGATGCGTTCTTACAGGCGGCCACGCAGGCACCGCAACCGATACAGGCGGCAGCGTCGAAGGCGCGGTCGGCATCAGCCTTGGGAACCGGGATAGTGGATGCTTCAGGAGCGGCACCGGTGTTGACGGAAACGAAACCGCCAGCCTGGATGATGCGGTCGAAAGCGGTACGGTCCACGGCGCAGTCACGGATAACCGGGAATGCGGCGGCGCGCCACGGTTCGATCACGATGGTGTCGCCATCCTTGACCTTGCGCATGTGAAGCTGGCAAGTGGTGGTCGCATGGTCAGGACCGTGCGGCATACCGTTGATGACGAGAGAGCACATGCCACAGATACCTTCGCGGCAGTCGTGGTCGAAGGCGAAGCCTTCCTTGCCCTGCTTCATCTGTTCTTCGTTCACGATGTCCAGCATTTCCAAGAAGGACATGTCCGGAGAAACATCGTTGATCTTGACAGTTTCGAACTGTCCCTTGGTCTTGGCATCCTTCTGACGCCAAATCTTCAAAGTCAAATTCAGTCCGCTCATTATTTGTAGCTCCTAGTAGCGAGGTGGACGTTATCAAAGGTAAGAGGTTCCTTGGAAAGTTCCGGTGCGACACCGTCGCCCTTGTACTCCCAAGCACCCACGTAGCAGAAGTTCTCGTCGTCGCGCTTGGCTTCGCCTTCCGGAGTCTGGCTTTCTTCGCGGAAGTGGCCGCCGCAAGATTCCTTGCGGTGCAGGGCGTCGAGAGTGAGGACTTCGGCGAATTCGAGGAAGTCAGCCACGCGGCCGGCGCGTTCGAGGTTCTGGTTGAAGGAACCTTCGGAACCGAGCACGTTGACGTTTTCCCAGAATTCGGCACGGAGGGCCGGAATCTTCTCGAGGGCGGTCTTGAGGCCGGCCTCGTTACGGGCCATGCCCACGTATTCCCACATGATGTTACCGAGTTCACGATGGATATCGTTAACAGTGCGGTGACCCTTGATGGAGAGGAGCTTGTGGATGCGTTCTTCGGTCTGCTTCTTGCAGTCTTCGAACGCGGCATCGGATTCGGAAACCTTCTCGAGCTTGGTGCCCGCGAAGTAGCCGCCGATGGTGAACGGAATGACGAAGTAACCGTCGGAGAGGCCCTGCATAAGAGCAGAAGCGCCGAGGCGGTTTGCACCGTGGTCGGAGAAGTTGGCTTCACCGAGAACGAAGCAGCCCGGGATCGTGGACATCAGATCGTAGTCCACCCAGAGGCCGCCCATGGTGTAGTGGATAGCCGGGAAGATACGCATCGGGACCTTGTACGGGTCTTCGTCGGTAATCTTTTCGTACATCTGGAAGAGGTTGCCGTACTTGGCAGACACGCCGGCAACGCCCATGCGCTGGATAGCGTCGGCGAAGTCGAGGTACACGGCCTGCTTGGTGTTACCCACGCCGAGACCTGCGTCGCAGACCTGCTTGGCGTTACGGGATGCCACGTCACGGGGCACCAGGTTACCGAAGCTCGGGTACTTTTCTTCGAGGTAGTAGTAACGGTCTTCTTCGGGGATCTGGTCCGGGCTGCGGGTGTCGCCCGCCTTGCGCGGAACCCAGATACGGCCGTCGTTACGGAGAGATTCGCTCATCAGGGTGAGCTTGGACTGCAGGTCGCCGTGGCGAGGAATGCAAGTCGGGTGAATCTGCGTGTAGCAGGGGTTAGCGAACAGGGCGCCGCGCTTGTAGGCACGGAAAGCGGCCGTCACGTTAGAACCCTGGGCGTTTGTAGAAAGGTAGTAGACGTTACCGTAACCGCCGGTGCAAAGGCAGACAGCGTCACCCACGTGGCTTTCGAGTTCGCCAGTGATGAGGTTACGGACGATGATACCGCGGGCCTTGCCGTCGATCACGACGAGGTCCATCATTTCGCGGCGGGGGAACATCTTCAGAAGCTGGGTGCTCTCCACCTGAGAGATATATTCCACATCCTGACCCACCATCATCAGCAGGTTGCTGGTTTCATCGAATTCGTTGGTCAGGTCATATAAATATTCATAAGCC
>CALATK010000164.1 GCA_937891805.1 uncultured Fibrobacter sp.
CCGGGAGGGCCGCTGGTGTCCCGCGCTCGGCCCTCTAGGCGGGGAAGCCGTGGGGTGACGCCACGGCTTCGTGCCGCGAGAGCCCGGCCCTGCGCAGCAGGGAACGCCTTTACCCCTTCATTGCCTTGATCAAATCGAAACCGTCACTGACCTTCGGCAGGGCTCCGTATTTCTTGTCGAAGTAGTCCTTTTCGAAAATCCTGTCCCTGCGGACCTTGCGGTAGTCGTTTTTGTCATAGATTTCAATGTCGCTAAGACTTTTCAATCTGGAAAACTCGTCGGTTTTGTCCTTTTCCACGAACCAAATCTGGTCGCGTCTCAGGATTTTGTTCCTCAGCAGGTTCGTGTCGTGCGTGGCGAATATCAGCTGTGCGTTATGAGGGTTGCCTTTTTGCGAATTGAAAATTTGGATGATTCTTTGGGTGAGCAGGGGGTGCAATTGCGCATCCAGTTCGTCTATGACGAGCGTGTACCCGTTGGCTAGGGTGTCTATGATGGGGCCGGAAAGGTCGAGGATCTTTAGCGTTCCTTCGGATTCCATTTCTTCGGTATCGAACAGCTTTTGGCTTGTCGTCCCGTCCTTGCGCCGGAATGTGTGCGCAGATTCCAGAAAATGCATCTTCTCGTTGGCGTGTTCCTTCAAGAAGTTTTCCTTCACCTTCTGGGGAACGTTAGGTGGGAATATGCTTTCGTCGATATCCTGTTCTCCAGGGTTCAATTCCGAAAATCCCAGGTCCATCTGCTTCAGGAATAGCTTTGATGCGCGGGTCTTGCCGTCGTTTTTAAGCAGCAATTCGATAGAATAATCCCTAAAATTCTTGTTGAATGAGCCGGATATGACGTTGAAGTGCTTGAACCAGTTGATGATTTTTTTCGAAATTTCACCGTTCAACAGGTCGATAAGGGACAAAAACAGCCGGTTTGAGGAGACCATATCGGCCTTGCCTTCGCCTTCCTTGAAATTCTTGCTTATGGTGAGTGTGCTTCCTTCTCGTATGAAAAGCGCCTGCTCTCTAACCTTCAATTTTTCGTAGAGCCATTCTTTCCTTATCTCGTCTCGGGTGTACGCGAACCCGTAGCGGTAGATTTTTTCTTCCATATAGAAGAGAACTTCGAATTCGGTGGGGTCTTCGAGGGAGTTCTCGTCCAGGGCGAATTGGTCAACCGGCAACCTGTCGGCAGAGTTCATCTTGACCGAAGTCAGGATGATTTTCCGCATAATCCACATCGCGCTTAGCAGGTTGCTCTTGCCGCTGGAATTCGCTCCGTAGATTGCCGCAGCCGGTAGCAAGTAGAGTTTGCCTATTTGCCGACGCCTGGCGTTCTCTTCGTCCGCCGTTGTGTCCTTGTCGTAAGGCGACGCCTTCATCGAAAAAGTCTGTTTTTCCTTAAAAGAACGGTAATTTTTAACAGAAAACTCTATAAGCATGGATTTATTCATTTGTGAAAAATCTAGCAGAAAATATAATAAAATACCTAGTTTTTGGCATTTTGTTGAGTTGTCTGTGAAAATCGCGTTGCAAAATGAAACTGTTTGTGAATTTTGCTTCGAAATGAAACGGTGTCAAAGTATGTTATTTGAAGGTTCGAATACCCAAAGTGCTCATTTTGACACCAAAACGGCATTTTGACACAAAAATAACAGTTTGGCACGGCTTTTGCAATAGAAAAAGCATGTCCGCAATGGTGCCGGACGAGAACGAAAAGGGTTGGGTATGGATAAGGAAATCTCCTTGCAAGCGAACGACAATCTAGAAGTCTACATGTTTGATGTCGGACGCGGGTTGGCCGTTTTAATCAAGACGCCGCACAACTATGCGATGTTGTACGACTTGGGTTCGTCAGAAGAATTGTCGCCTATCGCGGATATCTACCGAAGCAACTCCTTCTTTGACAATATGCAAAAATTGGATGGTTTTGATCGGAAAATTGCCCAGTGCATCATCTCGCACCCTCATCTTGACCACATCTCCGATTTGACGGATGATAACGCGAAGTTTATTAATGCACAGTCGTCGCTTGTGTCTTGTCAGAACGATAAGGAAGATAACCTTTACGGTCATAAAATCGATTTCTCACGAATTAACAATCCGAATGCGGAAACGCAGATAACAAACTACAAAGGCTTGTATGCTCAGCGCGAGCTGCCGTTAAGGTCTTTTAATCCTAATGTCCCGTCCGACTTCCAATTGGGCCTATACTATCTAAAGAGTTTGCAGGCAAGCGAACTTTTCCCAAATGATGACCAAGAGTATTCGAACTCGTTGAGCATTGTTCTTTACTTGTCATATCGCGGAAGAACGATTCTTCTTCCGGGGGATGTCACTCCAAAAGCGTTTGAGTTGATTCTTAAAGGGGACTGCGTAAAGCGCTTTACGGATTGCAATAGTTCTATGTCAAATGGACGAAGAAATCGTTGGGTGACATTGACATCTACTCAGCCAAATTTGGAAGATTTGCTAAAAGAGAATGGGTTGACGGTTTTAGTTGCTCCGCATCACGGTTTGGAGTCGGGCTATCCGCAATGTCTGTTCGATTTGCTCGGAGGTAACAATCCGGCTATCATTTTGATATCCGAAAAGCCGCAAGCAGAGAAATCGGGAAGCGTCGATAAAAGATACCAAGATGGAACCTGCTCAAAGGGCGTTGTCATTGATGGCAAAACTAGGTATTCGCTTACAACACGCAATGACGGCCACATAAAGGTCTGCTTCAAAAACGATGGGGGATATACAGTAGACCATTTCTCGAATGTTGAAGATATGTTTTAAGGAGGATGGATATGGTAGAAGTTGATTTCTTGCCTGCAAGCCAAAGTAAATCTGCTGATGCAATCTTGATAAGGGTAGGCACATTTAGCTATGAGAACCCGTTGGATAATGATCAGAAGGTCATTCTGATTGATTCTGGATATAAAGAGTGCGCTGAAACAATAAAGGAGCATTTGTGTGAGTGTTATGGTTGCAGGAAACCCCATATTGATTATGTGTTTATAACTCATCCAGACCGTGACCATATTGCGGGCTTTAACGCTTTGCTGGACGATAAAAATGTCTCGATTGGACATGTTTATATTCATGATCCGTGGGAACGTTGCAAGGAAATCTTCCATAGGGATGATGATGGTCGCCGTACAAGGAAATCGGTAGAGCGAAAGATTGACGAAGCTTTTGAAAACCTTGGTGATGTCCTTGAAAAATTGGACGATAGAAAGATTCCGCATGAAGAGTTTTTTGCTGGAGATTATAAATTTGTTGACGATTACGTTATTGATGTATTAGGACCATCTGAAGACTATTACAAAAGCTTGGTAAAGGATTTTGTCCTTGAATACAGCGCAAGTCAAGGTGGCGAATCGGTTTATGAAGAAAAACCGACGTTGGCGAGACCTGATGATAAGAGCTTTTTAAGGGAACCGACAACGTCTCCTAAGAATAGAACGTCTATGATTCTCTTGCTTAGCAGATATGCTGATGGTGATCAGGAGCCTTTGTTTCTTTTTACCGGGGATGCTGGTGCAGATTCTTTAGAAAGGGCGTATAAGCATGCGGTAGAAAACGGGACTGTAAATTTAGAGGGATTGCAAAAGTTCCAGTTGCCTCATCATGGAAGTGTAAAAAACGTGAGTAGAGGAATACTAAAAAATTTTAATCCAGAATCTTATGTTGTCTCGGCTTCAACAAAAGAAGAGCAGCATCCTTCCAAACCGTTGATTAACTACATTGTTGGAAGGCTGAATAAATCGGTTTTATGTGCGACCGAAGATTGTCAGTTGTGCCTTCGTTTTGATGAAGCTCCGTCAAGAGGGTGGGAATCGGCTCAAAAAATGGAAAAATTTTTTACATTGAAAAAGTTGAAAAGAGATGTGTGATTATGGATAAACTAGGAATAAAAGGATCTCTTTACGATTTGCTTGGCTACATAATGCCGGGGTTGTTTTTTCTTTTCGCTCTTTGGCTCATGTATGTCAACAAAGATGCCGGAAATTTGGCAAACACGATAGAAGAAGTAAAAAAAGAAGAGCTTGGATGGGTGTTTGTTGGAGGAGTGGTTGTTTGCTCGTATGTGATTGGTCACGTTATGGCCGCTGTCGGGTCATTTCTGTTTGAAAACAGGTTTGTCAAATGGATTTTTTCTTTTGGTTTCCCGAGATGGTTTTATAAGGTCAACGAAAAGAAAGAAGGAAAAAAATATGAAGACCGGTATAAAGAGCTTTTGGGTGATAATGCAGTATTCTCTTTTAGGGATGTAATTGCCTATTCTCAGGAAAATACAAAAAATGCATATGAAACGGCATTTGTATTTTTATCAATATATGGTCTGTGCCGGAATATTTCTGTGGCCATGCTGTTTTTGCTAACATTTCATTGTACATTTGTTGCCGACTATTGGAGTACGCCTTTCTACGTTGTGTACTGTATTTTTCTTCTTGCAATGCTTCATAACTATTTTCGGTTTAGACAGTACTATATAGCGCATATATATGCTTCTTTGTCTGCGCATCAATAAAAAAACTTGGTCGTTTTTCTCAATTGTTTTATACATATTAAGGAATTTGGCTTGTTGAAATTTTTTTTCAAAGGACTTCTATATGGAACAATATGTAAGAAGAGATGATTTAAGATTGAGAAGCGTGTATCCTTCTTTGAAAACACGAATCTTCGAAGTTGAACCGGAGCGCTTCCTAATATATGTGCAAAATCCCTTTGGGGATAGGAATGCATTGTGTGAAGAGTTTGATAATTCAATCCGTTTTATAACAAATCCTGTTGAATTGACTTTTGATTTGCCGAATCATTTTATAAAAGAGATTCCAATTATTGAAGACTCTGAGATTGGGGATAACTTCGCTGGTATCGGATGGACTGCTAATGATTTATATAATTTGCTATACTCAAAGTTTTCTTTCTTAAAATCAATCAAGATTGATTCTGTTGAAAAAGGTATCGTCAAGATTCATTTCCCTCAAGGCATGAGTGGATTGTATAATTCTCAACTCACATCATTTTTAGATTCTTTGAGTGGAGGTGTTATCAAATTTGAAGCCGCTTTTGATGAAACCGAGGAAGGTCATTTTAATGTAGGACGTGATACAAATCCAGTTTTGACAATTCTGCCTGCAAAATGGAACTCAACAAATGCCGAATATGAAAAGAAAGATGAGGCTTTTTGGTTTGATAACATAAAAGGGATATACAAAGGGACCGTTACCAGGGAGTCTATTCTTGGTCAACGTTGCAAAAAAAATTCTTGCTACATCAAGTATTCAAGTTTTTCGAATGTGAATATACGAAACGGAATATTGTTGTTTGACCATGTCTATGTTGAGTTGCCCTTTGGAATTTCTATCAAAGAATTTTGTACTGGGCAACAAGTTACAGAAGATGAGTTAGTTTCATTGGTTAATCAAAATCGGGTAACCTTTGTTACGAATCAACCGTCTGACCGGATGGACTGTGGCTTTTTAGACACGATATATAAAATGAAGTCGGAAGCAGTTCTTTCTAGACGTCTTTTGTCGGCTCTTATAATCGCAGATTTGGTCGAAATGAATAATAATTGCTTGATTTCGGATGAATGTTTACCTGTTTTGTCGCCTGATTTGTTTGCTGGTTTAGGCGAGGATGTGTCAAAAAAGTTGTATAATTTAGCGACATGGCCTCGAAGGGCTCTAAGAAATTCATTTGAGTTATTAACATTGAATTCTTCATTGCGCATTGGCTCGTTGGGTGTCAACAATTGTTTTACTTTTCCTGATAATACTCCTAATAAAGATGCGTTAGAACTTGAATTCGTTTTGAATTCAGAATCTGTTCATATTGCAAGTGCATTGAATGCGTATTATTTCCCCTTCTGGGCGGAAAAATATGAAACAAAAACGCAGGCATCGCTTATGTATAATATGATTAAGCTTTTTAAATGCCGGAGTGCGGATGAGTTAGAGCGACATAACGCACGAATTGAGTCCTCTTTAAAAGGGACTTTATCTATTCCTTGTCTGGATATCTTAGAGGTAAGAGATTATCCTCCAATTCAAGAAATTCTACAGTTTTCGGAAACATATTGTACATCAAGAAATTTTAATACGCTTTTTTCTTATTTAGATTCTTTTGCTGCTGAAGAACGAAATGAGAAAATAATAGAATATAACAAATCGCTTGGCGATTTAAGATTAAAAAGAGATGATTATGCAAAAGCTTTAGATTTGGGATTTTCATGCCTTTGTGATGCTGCGGGTGTTGCGCTGAGTGCTACTTTTGATGACTGGACAATTTTTGGATTCGTTGGAACATTTGCTGCATTGGCTAAACTTGGTGGAACTGAAGTCCTCAAAAGAAATGATTTTTTACGAAATAAATTGAATGAAAGGAGTAATTTAATTAAGCCTGATAAGCCGATGGACAAGCAAGCTGCTAGATTTTTAAGTCAAATAAATCCGGTTGCTAGATTAAGAGTATCGAACAAATAAGAATGATTCTAGGAATTATTTGCTTGTCGTAAAGAACGGGAACCCCCGCGTCTGCGTTAGGGATCGAAGCCCGAAGGGCCGGGAGGGCCGCTCGTATCCCGCGCTCGGCCCTTAGGCGGGTATAAGGGGCTGCGCAGCAGGGAACGCCCTTACCCTTTCATTGCCTCGATCAAATCGAAACCGTCGCTGACCTCCGGCAGGGCTCCGTATTTCTTGTCGAAGTAGTCCTTTTCGAAAATCCTGTCCCCGCGGACCTTGCGGAATTCGCCCTCGTCGCTCATCACGATTTCGCTAAGCCGCTTTAGCACCGTCGCTTCGCGGGGCTTGCCCTTCTCGGCGAACCAAATCTGGTCACGATATTGGGCGATTTTTGTAAAATTATTCTTACAAGATTGGTGACTTTAATTGGTGAAATTCGCTCAAAAAAGCAAAAAGTCGGCTCTTTTGTAAACTTTTTCGCGCCGGCGGAGTGGTGCTTTTTGCGGTAATTTGATATTCCCCTGCTATATATATAATAGGAGCTTTTCTCCAATGCAGGAGGGATGTCTAAACCTCGCTAAGGTTTGTGTAATCCTTGGCGGGAAACAGTAAACAATTAACCAAGGACGGTATGTCATGGGGTAGGCGAGAATTCCCTGACGCTTGAAAACGGGATAAATAACACTGAATTTATAAGAATTTCATAAAAATGACTTTTTTGATGTGGAAAAGCTTTTTTTGTTTAAATGCCCGACAATGTTGTCGGCATAACAAAGGAGTCAATATGGCAAGAAATCTACCATATGGCGATAATCACAGAATCGGGGCGGTGCGTTCGCGTTCGCAAACGTTAAACCCTAAGACCAATCTATTTACAAAGCGTAATACCGAAACGGGCCGCTTTATGGACGTCAAGCAAAATGGCACGCCATTTAAGGGGGTAAGAAAGGAAAAGTAGATAATCTAGACGCTATCATCCTATTTTCGTGAGCGGTGACTCTGTCGCCTCTCACGGAAGGGGATGATTTTTTGAAAAAAGGGCTATTTTGTCATTTTATGACAAAATGGGAATGTATATTTAACCGTTAATGGAGATTAAAATGTGTAGAGGTTTGTTCAAGTTTTTCAGTTGTGAAACGTATCGCGATGATTTTTTAAAAGGTCATCTGCACTTTAATTCTTTGAATTATTTTCGTAGAGCGGAAGCATTTGATAGTTTTAAGCAAAATGATTCTTATGAATGTTGTAAAATATTTCAGCCTAATTCAATAAAAGTTTTCTTTGGTCAGCAGGAATTGAAAGATCTAGCCGGTCCTGTGTCAATTTGTTATAATGATGATGTTTTGAAAAGCTATGTAATGTGCTTTTCGACGATTAGACTTGATTCGCAAAAGAAGTACGCTTCTTTGGAAGATTTGAAACGGGATGTGTTGTTTTCTGAAAAAATGATTAAGTATGGCGAATATGTGGTTGTGATTCCGCAGGCGGAATTATTTCTTGAAAGATTGGAAAAGGCTGCCTTGAAAGATGGTTTTGATTTTTTCAAAGGCCCTGTAAATTATTACGATTTCTCCAAGGATAACATTTCGGATGAGTACCCCAAAATTGCGTTCCAGAAAAGAAGCGAGTTCTCGTATCAAAGAGAGTTTCGCTTCTTGTTGCGAAAAAAGGACGCTGTTAATGAGTATGTAACTCTTGAAGTTGGGGATTTGTCTGATATTGCTCAATCCTGCAAGTCGGCTGATTTAAATGGAATGCTAGAAATTAATGCTGGGTAGTTTTTTCCCGGCCCTGCGTGGCAGGGAACGCCCGTAGCCCATTGATGTCAACTATAGTTGCATAATGAAAAATTTTCGCTGCGGGTATTGACTAGGACATATTCTTTTTGTATATTTACATAGTGAACAAATGTGCATTATGTGCAAAATTTGTTCATAATTCCTTGAACAAAACCGACTTAGGCCCAATAGAGGGGGTTGACTCGAATGTTGAAATTTCATATTTTTAGGGGAAAGGAATCGCATGTCCGCATTTAAACCATTGTTCGGCAAGGATGTCCTGATTAACGCCGCCTTGTGGGTCGCCACGAGGTTGCCCGAGGATCAGTGTCGCTTGCACAAGATTTTCAAAATCTTGTGGTTTGCGGACTTGTACCACCTGAAAAAATACGGCAGGACCGTCACTGGCGACACGTATATCGCCATGAACAATGGACCTGTGCCGTCTGTCTTGTACGACGAGATGAAGCCGGACCCGTCGGAGGGCGATGCCTTCCGGCGTTTCGACCGCGGAAACGAGAAGGGCTTCGTGGTGCCGCTGAAGAGTGTCAATGCGGATTACCTTTCGGAGACCGATGTCGAGGCCCTGACCTACTCGCTTAATTTGTACAAAGACAAGTCATTCGACGAGTTGACTCAGTTGTCCCACAAACATGCCTGGAATTCGGCCCGGAACGCGGGCATGAATACGTCTATCAGGATAGATGAAATCCTTGATGAGATTGGTGCGGACAGCGAACTCCGCGAATACGTAAAAGACGATATTCTCTTCAGGCAGGCGCTTTAATTATGGAACTGCCTAAGGCGTTAACGGGGCGCTTGTATTCTGAGCGCGGTGCTGTGGTCCATTCGGAAGTCAATTCTGTTATAAAAACGGACCATGGCAAGTATTTGCTGGTTGTCAAGAAAACCGAATTGCTGGTGGTATGCTGTTCCATCAATTCGGAACGCTACCGTTTCAAGCCGGAGGAATCGCAGCCCAAGATTCTGAAGAGCGAGAACGACTTTCTGCATCACGATTCCTTTGTAGACTGTGCGCAGATCTTTGCGATAGATGTGAATGTCTTTCTGAATAACATGAGTAAGGGCGTGTTTGTACCGGTGGGCCTGTTGAACGAAATCTCGATGGCGTTTGTCCTGCGTGCGGGGCAGACCTGCCCGATGTTGAATAAGGTCGAGCAGAGTTATTTCAAGTAGTGGGCCTCTCTGTAAGTTTCCCCATGAACAGTTGCAAAAAATGCAACAACTGCAATTCTTGCGTTCTGCGTTAGGGATCGAAGCCCGAAGGGCCGGGAGGGCCGCTGGTGTCCCGCGCTCGGCCCTCTAGGCGGGGAAGCCGT
>CALATK010000165.1 GCA_937891805.1 uncultured Fibrobacter sp.
ACGGTGGCCGTGCTGGGCTTTGCCGCCGGTAAGAACTTTATGCCTCTCGTGGAATCCGCCCCTGTGCAGGCCTACTCTACGGACGGTTCCGAAGTGAACCTGAACGACGCCTTTGTCCGGGCCTCTTTGGGCGGAGCCGCCCTCGGCGGGTTCGGCAGTTCGGGCCTTTCCAGCATGTCTGCCAAGAACTGGCTTGAAGGCCTCTCCAGTTCTTCGGGCTCCATGTTCTCGGGCGCTCTTTCCAGCGCTGCCCTCAAGAGCAACAAACTGGAACTCCCCAAGGATTCCGTGAACTACGGCAAGGACTTTTTCCTGTGGGTCAAGACCCGCCTGATTGTGTATGGCGGAACCCGTCCTGACGCTCACCTGCAGGTGCGTGGCGAACCGTTCCCCCTGAATCCGGACGGAACATTTAGCTTCGAAGAGGACCTGCCCGATTCTACGAAGATTATCCCGGTGTTCGCTACCGACAAGGACGGCGATTTCCCGACGACGATTGTTCCTATCGTGGTGAAGCGTACGGAGTAGCTCCCGCGAGGGTCGCTCCAAGGTCCGGCGTCTATGTCCGCTCCCGGCAAGATACACTTGCTGCTCCACGCGCACCTTCCTTTTGTGCGTGAGCCCGAATTTGACCGGTTCTTAGAAGAGAACTGGTTTTTCGAGGCTATGGCGGAAACCTACTTGCCCCTAATCCAGATGCTCTGGCGCCTGCAAGAGAAGGGCGTGCCCGGCACCCTGAACCTGAGCGTGTCTTCGGCCCTGCTTGCCATGCTTACCGACAAACTCCTGTTGGAAAAGTTCACCCGGCACCTGCACAAGCAACTGGACCTTCTGGAAAAGGAGCGTGTTCGCGCCCGCGGTGACGAAGCCTTGTCGGAGGTAGTGGATTTTTATTACCGTCGGCAGCTGGCCCTGATCAGCACCTGGGAAGGCCCCTGCGATATGGAAATTGTCCCTGTGCTTAAGGAACTGGAAGAACGGGGTAAGTTGACGCTCATTACCTGCGTTGGGACCCACCCCTTCTTGCCCGCTTACCAGTCGGATGTAGAGGCCATCCGCCTGCAGTTGGGCATTACCGTCCGCGCCTTCGAAGAGTCCTTCGGTCGCAAGCCCAGCGGGCTTTGGTTGCCGGAGTGCGGTTATTTCCAGGGGCTGGATTCCATTCTGGCTGAATTCGGCTTCAAGTATTTCTTCTTGGAGACCCATGGCGTGCTTTTGGCAAAGCCCGCACCCAAATACGGAGTATTTGCGCCAATAAAGACCCCTGCGGGGCTTTATTGCATGGGTCGTGAGCAGAGCAGTTCTATGGAAGTCTGGAGCCGTAAGACCGGTTACCCCGGGCACCCTGAATATCGGGAATTTTTCAAGGATATTTCCCAGGAACGCAGTCCCGAATACCTGGGCGATTACTTTATGGCGGGCAAGACTCCCATAGAGACTGGCCTGAAGTATTACCGCATTACCGGCAGCGAAGACAAGCAGATTTACCGCCCCTGGAACGCGCTCCGCCTGGTAGAGGATCACGCCCGCCTGTTTGTGGCGAACCGTGAAGCTACTGTCACCGAACTCTTGCCCCAGATGGATGGCAACAAGGTCTCCATCTTGTGCCCTTACGACGCCGAACTTTTTGGACACTGGTGGTTCGAAGGCCCCCTGTTCATCGAAAAACTGTTCGAGCGGGCCGCCAGTTCCCGCGTAGTGGAAATGGCCTCTCTAGAAGACACCATGCAAAGCTCTCCAGATCCAGATATTCACGACCCCGTCTTTTCATCTTGGGGCGAGGGCGGCTTTGGCGAAGTCTGGATGAACGACGAGGTGAGCTGGGCCTACCCGCTGTTTTTCAAGATGCGGGGCATGATGAACGACCTGAAAATCAGGCAGAACAAGGCTCCCAAGGCTTTGGCCAGTTTCTTGAAACGCTGTTACGATCAGGTGGCTCGCGAACTGGTGCTTTTCCAGGCTTCGGACTGGGCGTTCATGATCCACAACAACTCTGCCGCCGATTACGCCAAGTTCCGCCAGAATACCCACTACAAGAACGCTTGCGCCCTTTATGCGGCGGCTACGTCTGCGCTAATGCTTGGCCGCAAGCGCTCCGGCGAAAGCATTCTAGAAAAGCTGGAAAAACAGGATAATCTATTCCCTTGGATTGGCGAGCTGGATTAATGCCCTTGCCGGAATCCAGAACCAGTCCGGCCTGAATTCCAATTCATAACACGCCTCGTAGATGGCCTTTGCTATAATGTAGGGCTTTAGTTCTTGCTGCAGGGCGTCTTCAGGAACATTTGCTGTTTTTGCATAGCCCTGGATAAAAGCATGTCGGACATTGTCCATGTTTTTTTTGCTGACGGCTTCGGCGTAGGCGAAGCTGCGGATCATTCCAGCCACATCTACGGCGGGGCTCCGGAGTCCACGGCGGAATTCCAGACTTCTGGTAGGCTCTCCTTCGAAGTCTATCATCTTGAATCGTGCGTCGGGTGTCATCAGTACCTGCCCTAGGTGAAAGTCCCCGTGAATCCGCTGTGGCTTGAAGATGGCGCTTTTGTTCGGGGCTGTTTCGGTCCAGATTTTTTGCAGGTGGGGGAGGATGACTTGAACGGCAGTCAACTCGTCATTCCGGGCAGCGTCCGGGAATCCACTTGCTGTGGCACTTTGTTCCAAAAGCCTTCTCAGCTTTTCAATGGGTGGCATTTCCGAAGGCGCTTCGCATCCGTCCATTTCACGCAGGACCATGTGCATACGGGCGGTCTCGCACCCCAGTTCATAGGCCTTTTCGGCGGTTGGTTCCCGGGTAAAAACATCCCAGGCGTTTTGGGCGTCGGGGAGGTGTTTTTCTAGAATCCCGAGAACGAAGGTCTTGCCATCGTCACCGGTGTAGCGGCAAGAGGCAAGCAGTTCGGGGCTTCCCTGATAGCCCTGTTCGTTCAGAAAACGCAGAACTTCTTCTTCGGGATGGGCTCCTGCCTGCAAGCGTCTGAAAATCTTGAAGAAAATTTTTCCCGGAGCAACAAAAGAAGAATTGCTCTGTTCGGCAGAAATGGGTTTCAGCGATTCAAGGTCATCCCGTCCAAATTCACTGTAGGTTACAAACGAAAAGATTCCTTTCTTGCTTCTGAAACTCTTGGAACCTACGGTTTTCCCGAGGGCACGGTATAATAAGGGCCCAATAAAATCGTCATTTTCGGTGAGCAGGTAAAGGTCAGGTTCCCCTTCCCGAAATCGCAGGGATACAAGGGATATGGAGGCGCTGCCGATAGTGAGTTCGTCTATTTGTTCAACGAGGGTGGGAGTGCGGCCCTTGCCCATGTACCAGCGCTTGCCGATGATGTCCTGCAGGTTTATCATTTGGTTGGAAGCTTTGGAAAGAATCCTTGCTTGCGTAAGGTAGAAAGAATTTTCAGCTGGTTTTCCAGAGGTTCTCTGGAAAAGCCTTCCAGCACGAATTCGGGGATTCTCTTCTGTGGACGGAATGCTGCGGGAACATCTTCCATGTCGCCCATTTGCCAGGCGGCAAAAAGCTTTGGGAGAAATTGATTCCAGGGAAATTTGTCAGCGGGGGTCAATATAAATTGGCCGGGCTTAAGACCGTCTCTGGATTCAATGAAGAGGGTGCCGTCCCTGCGGCACGAGGCCAATGCCCCTTGCCTTGCCACTCCGTTAGTGGCCGGTTGCGCTTCGATTTCCAATACCAGTTGCACGCTAGGCGGCCAGCAGTTCCCGCTGGATTTGGGCGTATTGGTAATTGGAAATGGAGGTGATCTTGAGTATCAAATCCCTAGCGACTCCAGCCCTGATCAGGGCTCTTGCGTAGTTCATTTTGTTCAAGTCCAGGTTTGTCATAAGGCACCTCGTTTTCCCATTTGTTCACTAATTTAGATTAATTTTATGACAAAAGCATGACAAATCCCCAAGTTATTTTTTTCTTATCGTCAAAACAAAAATCGATTTTAACGGCGTTAAAATCGTAACTTCTTGAATGCTATGAAGATAAAATTTTTGTCTTTTCAAACAGGAATACTCCATGTTGGAACAAGCCTGTGATATAAATCACTTACGAAAAATGTAAATGCTAAAAGATGGGAAATTCTTTGCGGATTTTTTCCACAACAGATGCCGAAATTTCTGCAGAAACCACCTGTTCTTTTTTTGTTTCTGCCTTTACGATAATGTCTCCGTCGGGAGCGATGACCTGCGAATTACCGATGTAGGTGCCGTCGGCAGAGACGTTGTTCACCGCAAGAACATAAGCCTGATTTTCGATGGCCCGTGCACGCAGCAGTGTTTCCCAGTGTTCGTTGCGAACGGCAGGCCAGGAGGCTTGTACGGTAAAGGCTTGAGCGCCGTTGGCTCTAGCTTTTCGGAACTCTTCGGGGAATCGCAGGTCGTAGCAGATGGATGTTGCCAGGGTAAGGTCTTGGATTTTGAACAAAGTAACTTCTTTGCCGGAAATAAAATTTTTTTGCTCCGGAAAGAAGGGGTGGACCTTGTCGTAGTAAGGCTGTTTGTCTGTTACATTTGTTGGGTCGAAAAGACAGACCCGGTTGGTAAAGCCGTTGGTTGTGCGGTGCATACCGCCACCCAAGATAAAACAGTTTGTTTCTTTTGCGAGCCCGCTCAGCATTTGCGCTGTTGGACCGCTGCCCGTTTCGAAATCTTCGGCCAGTTTCTCTGCGCGTTCGGGAATGTACCCCGTGGCAAACATCTCGGGGAAAAGAATCAGGCTTTCGCGTGTGGGCTTGGCTTCAAGTACCATACGCCTGGCCTTTTCCAGGTTCTTTTCTTTTTCTCCCGGAACGGATTCCATCTGTACGAGATAAATGCGCATGGCAGAAATGTAGTAAATAGGGGGGAGGGGTTAGGATTTAGGGACTAGGATCTAGGGGCTAGGATTTAGGGGTTAGGATTTAGGGGATAGGATCTAGGGGCCGCTGGTCTCAAGAGGTATCATCCTCGCTGTCATTCTGGAGCTTGTCATTCTGGAGCGCAGCGATAGAATCTGCGATAGAATCACGAGGATCCGCTTGGGGGTAGAATCTAGGGGCTAGACTGTAGGAATAGGATGCAGAGGTATGGGGTTAAGCAAGAGGCGTTTTTTTATATTTGGCATAAATTTCGGGTAATGAAATGTTGGGAGTGCAAAAATGAAAGGGTTGTTTTACAAAAGAATTGCTGCATTGTTGATTCTCGTAGTGGCAACGAATGTTTGTGCGATGCAAATTTTTGTAAAGATGCTGACGGGAAAAACTTTGACGTTGGAGGTGGAACCTAGTGATGCCATAGATGCGGTCAAGGTGAAAATTCAGGAAAAGGAGAACATTCCTCCGGAGGAACAACGACTAATCTTTGCTGGGAAACAACTGGAAGATGGTCATACTTTGGCAGATTACAATATAGGGAAAGAGTCTACCCTCCACCTTGTTCAACGCTTGCATGGTGAAAGTTCAAGTTCTATGGATGATGCGTCCAGTTCTTCGCAAAACATTGAGTCAAGTTCTTCGGAAATAGCAGAATCCAGTTCTTCGCAAAATATCGAGTCAAGTTATTCAGAAATAGCAGAATCTAGTTCTTCACAAAACATTGAGTCGAGTTATTCGGAAAGTGTAATTTCTAGTTCCTCTGAAAAAGGCGCAGGGTCTAGTTCGGGAAGTCGAGAGACGCAGATATTGTACCCTATGCCTGCCGAAGGCTTTGAAATTGTTGTTTCGGATAACATGTTGGTGGTAAATTCACAAGGTTCCGATGTCAGTATTCTTGTCTTTGACATGATGGGTAACTTGAAAAAGAGATCTCTTAATCATTCTGTGAGTTTTGAGTCCATCCCTTCTGGATTGTACCTTGTCCGTGTTTCTGTTGGGAATGTGACAATGGTTCGGCAAATTTTGGTCAAATAGCAAGGCATTTTTTCTACATTGTGTCTTATGAACTTTAGATGGCTTTGGATTTTGGCCCTGCTTGCGGCATACGCTTTTGCCGCGACGCCTACGCCCATTGTGGGTGTGGTGGTGGATTCGGAGTCGGAACTGCCTATTACCGATGTGGAGGTGACTTACCGGTCTGGCAAGAAACTGGGGACCACTAATTCCGATGGCCGTTTCGAGTTTACGGTTGACTCCCGTAACGCGGCCCTGGTGTTCAAGAAACCCGGTTACGACAGCGTCTTTGTGGAACTGCAGGACTTTGCCGATGTGCTGGACATCGTGGTGAAGGATCGGGGCGTAGGCATCCCGGACATCGACCAGGCGAGAAAGCCCATGTTCACCACCGGCGGCTCCGAGCGCAGCGGCATGGGCTTTACCATCATGGAGAGCTTCATGACCACCCTGGAAATCAGCTCCTCCGCCGGGAAGGGCACCACGGTACATATGCGCCGGAAGATCGGACGGCGGCAATGACCCGGACGGAGGAGCTGATCGCCCTGTCCCAGCAGGGAGATAAAGAGGCAGGGGAGGCCCTGATCCGGGAAAACGCCGGCCTCATCTGGTCTGTGGCGAAGCGGTTCATGGGCAGGGGAACGGAGCCGGAGGACCTGTACCAACTGGGATGCTTAGGGTTTTTGAAAGCGGTGGAGGGCTTTGACCGGAATTTCGGCACCCAGTTCTCCACCTACGCCGTTCCCAAGATCGCCGGGGAGATCCGCCGCTTCCTCCGGGACGACGGGGCAGTAAAGGTA
>CALATK010000166.1 GCA_937891805.1 uncultured Fibrobacter sp.
AAGGGCCTATGGGCTTGTATTCGAAGGGGCTCTGTGGTGGCACCTGCTCGTGACGGCTGTTGTCTCCAAGGAGCGCAAGGACCTCGATTTCTTCCCGCTCACCGTCGAATACCGCGAAAAGGCCTACGCTGCCGGCCGCCTGCCGGGTGGCTACAACAAGCGTGAAGCCGGTCGCCCCTCCGACGAGGAGACACTCTCTGCCCGTATCATCGACCGCCCGATTCGCCCCATGTTCCCCGAGAACTTCACCCGCGAAGTCCAGGTGATCGTGCAGGTTCTTTCTGCTGACCGCAAGTTTGCACCGGATGTGCTCGGCGTGTCTGCAGCATCCCTTTCTATCGGTCTTTCTGAACTGCCCTTCGAACAGCAGGTTGCCGCCGTGCGCGTGGCCGTGGTCGATGGTCAGAACATCGTGATGCCCACCTACGAACAGATGGCCTGCGCCGATCTGGACCTGGTGGTCGCCGGTACCGAAGATTCCGTCTGCATGGTGGAAGGCGGTGCCTACGAAGTGTCCGAAGACACGATGATCAACGCAATTCTCGCCGGTCACGAAGCTATCAAGCTCATGTGCAAGGCCCAACAGGAACTGGTGGACCGCTGCGCTAAGCCCAAGATGGAACTGAAGCCGCAGCACGTTGGCGAAGCCCACGAAAAGCTTCTCGCCACGGTGAAGGAAGTGGTGTGGGACGAACTGAATAAGGACGTCCACTCCAACATGGTGAAGACCGACTTCTATCCGGCTATGGCAGACCTCTGCGCGAAGATGCTGGAAGACGAACGCATTCTCGCCATCATCGGCAAGGACGAGGAACAGGATCCTGCTCTCGTTGCCGACGCGAAGGCAATCTTCAGCGACTACGAACGCACTGCCATGCGCGAAATGATCCTGAACGAAGACGTGCGTCTCGACGGCCGTACGACGACCGAAGTCCGACCCATCGAAATCGAACTGGGCGTTCTCCCCAGCGCTCACGGTTCTGCGATCTTCCAGCGTGGTGAAACCCAGGGTCTCGTGGTCTGCACGCTGGGCTCCAAGGCCGACGAACAGCGCTACGAAAGCCTGCAGGGCGAAGGCTCCAAGAGCTACATGCTGCATTACAACTTCCCGCCGTACTGCGTGGGTGAATGCAAGCGCCTCGGCATGAGCCGCCGCGAAATCGGTCACGGCCACCTCGCCGAACGCTCTCTCGCTGCCGTTCTTCCGCTGCCGGAAGACTTCCCGTACACCATCCGCGTGGTTTCCGAAATTCAGGAATCCAACGGTTCTTCTTCCATGGCCTCCGTTTGCGGTGGCTGCTTGAGCCTTATGGACGCTGGCGTTCCTATCAAGGCTCCGGTCGCAGGTGTCGCCATGGGCCTCATCTCCGAAAAGGGTTCTGTGAAGGAAGGCGGCAAGATCAAGATCTTGACCGACATCACCGGTACGGAAGACCACCTCGGCGATATGGACTTCAAGGTGACGGGTACTGCCGAAGGTATCACTGCCTTCCAGATGGATATCAAAATCCGCGGCATTACGCCGGAACTTATGCGCGAAGCCCTGGAACAGGCACGCCAAGGCCGTCTGCACATCCTCGGCAAGATGGCAGAACTCGGCCTCGCCGCTCCGCGCCCGCACGTCTCCGAGAAGGCTCCGACCATGATCAAGATGCGCATCCCCACCAACAAGATTCGCGACGTCATCGGTTCCGGTGGCTCCGTGATCAAGGGCATGCAGTCTCAGACGGGTTGCTCCATCAACATCGACGACGATGGCAACATCGACATTGCCGCTCCCAGTGGCAAGGCCGCTGCTGTGTGCCGTCGCATGATTGAAGAACTCACTGCCGAACCCGAACCGGGCCGCAAGTACAAGGGCAAGGTCAAGACGATTCAGCCGTTTGGCGCATTCGTCGAAATCCTCCCGGGTCGCGACGGCCTCGTGCACATCTCCGAACTTGCCGACCACCGCGTCGATAAGGTCGAAGACGTTGTTCACGTGGGTGACGAAGTCGAAGTGCTCTGCCTCGGTGTTGACCCGAAGGGCAAGGTGAAGCTTTCCATGAAGGCTTTGCTCCCGACCAAGGCTGCCCCGGCTGAAGCTCCGGCCGCAGAAGCACCTGCTGCAGAAGCCGCTCCGGAAGCTCCGGCTGAAGGCTAGTCGAACAGATTAACTCGTTCGTTTTAGATAAATTAAGCATCCCGCCCTTTTGAGGACGGGATGTTTTTTTTTTGCACCGAAGGTGCCCACGCGAAAATACGCAGGCCAGCATTTCTTTCAAGAGCAAGGCGTATTTGAGCGTGTAAGGTGGGTTTTAGGGAGGGTTACCCTCCCTACCCATTAAGCCTCGTGACAATTCCGTAACAATAAAAACAGATTGTGCGCGAATAATTCCAAAATAATTTGTTCAAACCGAAAAATTCAGTATATATTTAATGTTGGAAGCTTGAACGGATAGGGGTGTTTGGCAATGCTCGTTGCTTATTTTGCAACTCTCTGCGTTATCGCAGCGATTAACATGATACTCCAGTATCGTGTTAATTCCAAGCAGAATGGACACTACTCCCTGCTGTTTTTCTCCGTATTCATTTCGTGCCTGGGCCACCTGATGCTGGCCCTGTCCTCTGGCCGGAACGAGGCGGTCCTTGCGAACAAGGTGATATACGCGGGGACCATCTTCTTGCCGCTTTTCACCTTCGATGCGAGCCTGTCCGTTTGCAAGATCCGGATTCCCGCCTTGGCTCACGACCTGTTCATGCTGGTGGTGTTTGTCATTTTCGGCATGTCGTTGACGGTAGGTTTCAACGATTTTTACTACAAGTCTATCGAATATATCCAGATTGAGGGTGCCGGTAACTATACCGCCGTGTACGGGACTGGACACGCTATTTTCAACTGCCTCATGGTTGGCTATGTGGTCTGCAATGTGACCCTGATTGTCTATGCCTTCATGAAAAAGAAGAACGTGTCGTTCAATAGTCTTATCGCCCTTTCGCTGATCGAAATCGTTTCCATTTTGTCGTTTTTCACGTCACGGTTCTTTGAATATGACACCCTGATTATGCCTGCGGTTTACGTGTTCGCCCAGTTCGCGCTGCTCTACATTTGTTACCGGGTCAAGCGTTACGACGTGGAACAGTTTATTTCCCAGGTGCTAGAAGGCAGGAATACGGACAGCTTTGTTTTGGTTACTTCGAAATACAATTACCTGGGCTGCAACGAGGTTGCTTTCGAGACATTCCCGAACCTGAAAAAATGCAGGATCGATTACAGGTTTCCCAATAATTCCAGGTTGAACCGGCTGCTTATTGTCTGGATTAAGGAAATGTCGAAGGGCATATTTGTCACTGAGAAAAAGTTCAAGAAGGCGGACAAGTTCTACAAAATCAGGTACACCGAGCATCCTCTTTCTAGGCGAGAAAAGGTGTTCATGTTCAAGATAGAAGACCAGACCGCCATCCACAACTACATCAATATGCTGGGTGCCGACAATGTGCGCCTGGAGCAGATGCTCAAGGACAACGATTCCCAGATTCACACCCTTCAGGAACAGATGCTGGTTGGCATGGCCCACATGGTAGAAAACCGTGACAGCAATACGGGAAGCCATATCAAGCGTTCCAGCAACGTGGTCTCGATTCTTGTGGATTACTTGCGTAACAAGGATAGCCGCAGTCTTCCGGATTTCTTCTACGACACCTTGATTACGGCGGCTCCCATGCACGATATCGGCAAGATTGCCGTGGATGACCGTATCTTGCGGAAGCCCGGCCGTTTTACTCCGGAGGAGTACGAAGAGATGAAGAGCCACTCCGAGAAGGGCGCCATGATTGTCGAAAACCTGCTGACTTCGGTGGAGACTCCCGAATTCGTGAAGATCGTGTGCAACGTGACCCGCTACCACCATGAACGTTACGATGGGGGCGGCTATCCGAACAAGCTGAAAGGGGAGGATATTCCTTACGAGGCCCGCATTATGGCGGTGGCCGACGTGTACGACGCCCTGGTGAGCCAGCGTTGCTACAAGGAGGCCATGTCCTTCGACAAGGCCTATTCCATTGTCGTGGAAGGAATGGGCTCCCAGTTCGACCCCTCCCTCAAGGAGTGCTTCGTGGCCTGCCGTGCCAAGCTGGAGGCCTACTACCGCGGGCTGAAGGAATAAAAACCTATATTTTCTGCAAAAAATCGGAGCTTATATGAAAGTCTTTATGGCTCAGCTTTTTGTGCAGGCTGGAAAACCCGAAGAAAATTTTGAGACGATAAGGGTCGCCGTGGAAAGAGGCAAGGCGGTCGGTGCCGACCTGGTGCTTTTGCCCCAGAACGCTATCGAAGGTTCAACCATGTTGGGCTCCCTGGGGGACGAGGTCGAGTTTCTCCAAAAATGTGGGGGCTTCAGGGACAAGGTGGCGGAACTTTCCCAGGGAATTGATATCCTGCTGGGCGGGAGCGACATGCTTTCCGACGGTGGGGTGTTTTTTAGCAAAGGGAAACCTGCAAAATGGGGCTACGATTTCGAGGTTCTTTCTGGACTTTCCACATTTACGGAAGGCAAGAACCTGGTTGTCCGCAACGCCTGTGCGGGCCATGCCCAAAAATTGCAGTGGCCGATTTTCTACCTGGATTTGGTAGGTACCGAAAACAGCGGCAAGAACATTTACGCCATGGACGGCGGCAGCGGCATTTGGGACAAAAACGGAAACCAGGTGTTTGCCATGCCCCGGTTTGAATCGTCGGAATGCCTGGTAGAGGTGGGTGAGGACGGTTCTGTTTCTGGATTCCCACAGAATACCGTTGTGGAGCCTGACCGCATTGCCCTTATCCACGATGCCTTGGTTTTCATGATTCGGGAGAACCTGAAAAAGTTCCATATTCCCCGCATGGTCGTCGGGGCTAGTGGCGGTATCGACAGCGCTGTGTCGGCGGCACTCTATGCGGAGGCTATCGGTGCAAAGAACGTTTACCTGATCAACATGCCCACCCGTTTCAATTCGGCCACTACCCGGAATGCGGCGGCTGACTTGGCGAAGAATCTGGGCAGCCCCTACATGGTGGCGCCTATTTCTGCCATCGTAGAGTCCGTTTGCAACAGCTTGGGACAGTGCAAGTTCGAAGGGGACGATACACCCATAAAGGTAGAAGGCATCAACCCCGAGAACCTGCAGGCCAGAACCCGTTCGGCGTCGGTGCTGTTGACGGTGGCCTCCGTGCTTGGAGCGGGCATTACCTGCAACGGCAACAAGAGCGAAGCTACCGCCGGTTACTGCACCCTGTACGGGGACAGTTGCGGAGTCATGTGTGCCCTGGGCGACCTGTGGAAAACGGACGTGTATGCCCTGGCCCGCTACATCAACCGCGACAAGGAAATTATCCCCCAGGCCTCTATAGACGTTCCTGCCAGCGCTGAACTCAGCGACGCCATGAACGTGGACGAGGGAAAGGGCGACCCCATCAAGTACCCGTATCACGACAAGCTTTTTGCCGAATGGGTGGAATGGGGGAGCAGTCTGGAGAGCACGGAAGCCCGCCTGGCGGCAGGCTTTGAAAGCTACTGCAAGGATTTGGGCGTGGACCTGGAGTATTTCAAGTCCCTGTTCAAGACTCCCGAAGAGGCTCTGCAAGACATGCGGGCCTGGCACAAGCGTTTCCGCGGGATTGCCTTGGCCAAGCGCATCCAGTTCCCGCCAATACTTTCTGTTTCGGGTCACGCCTTCGGCGCGGAATACCCGGAATCGCAGGTGTAGATTGTGTAGTATTGAGTTCTCAGTTATGAGTTTTCAGTTCTGATTTGGCGCCAAAGGCGCGATTATATGAACTCAAGACTCAAAGACGCGAAACGTCGACTCAAAACTCGTAACTCTTATTTGCTATGGTGCTTGTCGTGGTTGGGGCAGCCGCAGCCGCCCTTGCCGTCGCAGTTTTCCTTGTGACCTTCGCCGCCGCATTCGCACTCGTGGCCTTCTTCGCCGCACTTGCAGTCCCCTTCGCCCTTGCCGCCACAGCAGCAGTGGCCCTTGGGGTTCAGTTCCTCTTCGGTGGCCTCGCGTACAGAAACAACTTCGATGGCGAAGTTTAAGTTCTTGCCCGCCAGTTCGTGGTTGGCGTCGATTACCGCCTTGTCTGCTGAAACGGACTTGACCCGAATAGGCATGGGGCCCATGGGCGTCTGGGCGTAGAACATCATGCCGGGTTCTACCTTTTCTACTCCCTGGAACACGTTCAGCGGGACCTCTTGGGCGAGGGTTTCGTCGTATTCGCCGTAGCCTTCGGCGGGGATGACCTTCACGTCGAACTTGTCGCCAACGTCGTGGCCTACCATGGCCTTTTCAAGACCGACCACGATCATGTGGGCGCCCTGGATGTACTGGAGCGGTTCGCGACCTTCGGAAGAGTCAATGACTGCTCCTTCGTCGGAGGTGAGGGTGTAGTGCATCTGGACCACGGTCTTGTCGGCGATTTTCATGTTTTATCCTTGTGTGATGGGGTAAAAAGTAGGCGAAATATAGAAAATTACGCTTTCTTGCGGTCGTGCCAGACGCTTTCATTGAATAGCTGGCCTTCGGATAGACCGTATTTTTCTTCGACTCCTGCCATACGGGTGGCTTCGTCGATGGAAATTCTTCCGCGAATTGCCTGGGTGTAGATGGAAATCTTGCGCCGCACCGTTTCGGCGTCTTCTTGCAGCATTT
>CALATK010000167.1 GCA_937891805.1 uncultured Fibrobacter sp.
ACACTATAGGGACGGGCGTCCACGATATCGTCGCCGCCCATTTCGGCACGGCGCTTGAGCAAGTAGAGGCGCTTGGCCTTGATCTTGGAGCCGCGCTGCACCGGTTCGAGACCGCTGCCGAAGGCAAAGTTCACGTCGCGGGGGATCAGCTTCTGGACCCCTTCGGTCTCCAGGAGCTTCTTCACCTTCTCGATGTTCTCTTCGGCGATAAAGCCTCCGTTACCGAAGGACAGGTAATAGGCGCTGAGGGCAGTTCCGACCTCGCTAGCAGGTTCACCCTCGGCAGGAGCAGCTTCCTTGGCAGAATCGGTGGCGGCAACTTCGGCTGCGGGCGCCTTGCCCAAAAGTTCGTCGTCGGAAAGGGCCTTCGCCGTGTCGGCAGCTGGCTTGGCGCTGTCGGCTGTAGCAGCGTTAGCGGCAGCCACGGAAGAATCCTTGGCGGCAGCCGTAGAGTCCGTTGCAGCGGAGTCAGCCACGATGTCGGTGGTCTGGCGTGTCAGGTACTGGTCGATAAGGCCAACCACCTGGGTAAACTTCTCGGATTCGGCCAAAATCTTGAATTCCAGCTTGGCGGTAGAACCCACCAGGGACTTGGCGGTAGAGTCGTCCACACCGGCCAGTTCCACCAAGATGCGGTCATCGCCGGAGGGGGAAATCTGGGGTTCAGAAAGACCGAACTGGTCCACACGGTTACGGATGATTTCCAGGGACTGGGCCTGGATGTCCTTGATGTCCTCGTTAGGCTTCAGACCGGACTTGTCGATTTCCAGCGTGATGCTGGTACCACCGGCCAGGTCCAGACCGAAATTGATGGACTTGGAGCCCAGCTTCGGATTTTCCTTAAGAAAAGCCTTCTTTTCGTCGCCCTTCCTGGAGTGGACCTGGATAGAGGGCCACACGGTATAGGCCGAAAGTGCTATTACAAGGAGAATGATAAATTCCCGCATTCCAAATTTATGTTTGTTCATTTGTAATCCCTTAATAAGGCATTATACGCTAAGTTGCGGGTCAAAGATAGAAAAAGTTCCTAGAAATGATGGTATAAAAGGAGCCGAACGGTCTGTAAAGGGGAAAGCCCTCGCCTAGGGGGCAAGCCCCCTAATACCCCCATTGCCGATGAGTGGTGTGGAGCGTGGAATTGACAACTCGGCGGCGGGTTAGTCCGAACCCTTGAGACACTTGGTGCGGCGTCCACAATTATGTGATTTTCATAAATTCTATTATACGATTTTCATAAACAAAACTATTGATTTTTCATAAAAATTTAGCTACATTTAAAGAAAAAAGGCATAATCATGATTGAAAGGGCGATTTTTGAGACTGTTCTGGATATGGCGTCTAAATTTCCCGTGGTCACGCTGACGGGGCCTAGGCAAAGTGGCAAATCCACCTTGCTGAAATCATGCTTTGTGGACTATAAGTACATTTCGCTAGAAGACCCCGATATTCGCCAACTCGCCGAAAACGACCCCCGCGGATTCCTAAAGGACTGCGGAACAAAATGTATTATAGACGAGGCGCAACGCGTTCCAGACTTATTTTCCTATCTACAGACAATCGTAGATTCTCGTGACGAGTGCGGACAGTTTATTTTGTCCGGTTCGCACAATTTCTTATTGATGGAACGTATTTCGCAAAGCCTCGCCGGACGCACAGGCATCCTCAAGCTTTTCCCATTTTCCGCCGAAGAATTAAGGGCTGTAGACAAGCTTCCAAATGATCTTGACGAAATTTTGCTCAAAGGTTGTTATCCAAGACTCTATGACAAGAAAGTTTCGGCAAAGGAATACTTCACATCTTACCTACAGACGTATGTCGAACGGGATGTCCGCCTATTGCGAAACATAACCGATATGGCGGCTTTCAAGCGTTTTCTCAAACTATGCGCGGCAAACGTCGGATCCATTTTGAACGTAACCTCGCTTGCCAAAGACGCGGGAATATCCGTCATAACGGCTAACTCCTGGATTTCGATTCTTGAAGCCAGTTTTATACTTCTTCGCCTGCCTCCGTACTATAAGAATTTTTCAAAAAGAGTCATCAAATCGCCTAAAATCTATTTCTGCGACACGGGGCTGCTGTGCAATCTGTTGAACATTTTCAACCGGGAACAGTTGCAAAAAAGCGGATTGCGCGGAGCGATCTTCGAGAATTTCGTGGTTACCGAATACATGAAAAATGCACTGTTTAAAGGCGAAGAACCGCAACTTTATTTCTGGCGCGACACGAACCAGAATGAAGTCGACTTGCTTTGCGAAACCGATGGTGAACTGAACGCCATCGAAATCAAGTCTGGCGAGACAAAGAACCAGAAATTCTACGACGGATTGAAGAAATTTGCCGAAGTCGCAGGCATTCCGCTAACGAACACAAGAGTCGTCTATGGCGGCGACGATTCTTACCTCGGAGAAAACCAGAAGTTCATCAGCTGGAAAGAAATAACCCCTAGTCAGAATCCTTGACGCAACGGACGGAGCAAGCATTTATCTTGGGCGTAATTCTTTCGTTGCTGCTGTGGGAGTCGTTACGCAAATGCATGCTGGAAGCTCTTTCGCTATTATCCTCCAGTGTAGACCAGAAGAAGGTGTAGAGGCCAGCATAGTAGAAACTGGATTCACCCATAAAGATGCTTCTTTCGCCAGCAGGCAAGGCGGAAAACCCGTAGCCATCCTTATTTGGATATTTAATTGTAAATTCCGTCCAGCCTGTCGTAGACTTGAGCCATTGACCTGTCGTTCCACTGCCCCATCCACCTGCCGTTTCAAGGCTCCCGTCAATCCATTGCCATTCCGTTTCGCTGGGCAGATGCCAGCCCTCCGGGCAAATACCCTGCTGCACACCGGTAGGGCTGCAGGTATTGCCGTAGCCACATTCCGCATTATTCATGGCAACTTCCCAAGTGTACAGGCGACCATACTTGGCACAGGAGTCAGCTTCGTCCTTGTAGCAGCCACTCCATGCATAGTTTCCCATACTGGACACATCACCCGGATCGTAGTTCAGGTTCTGTGCCATCCAAATTCGACCATGAAACATTTCGATAGTCTTGTATACCTGGCCGTCACGGGGGTCTAGCATTTCGCCATATTTGCCAGCGGCAAGCATCTCCTGATTCAGGTATTCGAGCGACGAGGTCGCATCCTTACAAATCTGATCCGCAGGGCAGTTTTCTGCATAGTAACCGGATGGTTTCACCCCCTCTGGCCAACTGCTTGGCGTCGTTCCCGAGGAACTAGATGAATAGCCATTCTTGCTGTCGCTCGACTTGTCACTCGATGAAGAGAAATCGCAGTCCATCTTCTCGATGAGAGTCCCGATGACCCAGCCACTGTCGCCATCGCACACAGCCATGTCATGGTATTCCGTCAGGTAGGTAGCAACGCACTTCTGACTCTTGCCGCAGTCGTAGTCCGACAGTTCCATGAATGTCTCGACGGTGTCAGGAATTCCACCACGATTGCCGCCGCTACCGCCATCGCCACCCGCCGACGAAGAATCATCGCAAGCGGAAAGGGCGAAACCAAGCACCCCCGCAAGGGCGCAGACCGTAAACATTTTCGCGAATGTGTTTTTCATAGCAAAACCTTTTGAAAATTCGGATTTATGAATTCGGATTTCGGAATTGATAATTCATCGACGGGCTAGTTTGAGTCCTGGAGGCAACGCAGACTTCGGCCCTTGCCCTTGTTGTCCTCGTTCTGGAGTACCTGGTAGATGTCGTAGTTAAAGCTCTGGATCCCCGCATTGTAAAATTTGTACTCAGAGGCACTCCACAAGTAGGCGTTGAATCTCTCGAGAGCGAAAAGGCCATTGAAGTCCCTGTAACCGGCGGGGAGAACCGAGAACCCGTAGTCATCGCTACCGTTGTAACTACCATACCAGCCAGTGGTGGATCTGAGCTTTTTACCGACAGGGGAGGTTCTACCGATGTTGGCGTACAGGGTACTGTACTCCTCGTTAGTAGGTACATGCCAGCCTTCCGGGCAAATACCGCGGTGGGGGCTATTTGGGGTACAGGTCATGCCATAGCCGCACTTGGTTCCAGCGTTCTCACTGAACTGGGCCGCGCTATCCATCACGGCGCTCCAGGTATAAAGGCGACCGTACTTGGCGCAACCGTCGGGGGCATTGTTGTAGCACCAACTGGAGGAGTCACTACCGGTATAGGAGCTGAATTTATAAGGCACGCCAGTGTAGGCGTAGTTCAGATTTTGTGCCATCCAGGTCTGGGTGCCTATGGTGACTGTCTTATAGACTTGGCCGTCACGGTCATCAGTCAATGTCCCCGTTACAACAGTTGCCGGATCAACAACAGACACGCTACTGCTGGAAGCGATGCTACCGCTCGATTTCACACTGCTACTGGACGCAACTGAACTACTAGACAGATTCGTACCCGAAGAATTCACATTGTCACGAGAGGAACTAGACAAATCGCCATTTTTGCTTTCGGAGGAAGCGCCATCGCTCGGAGCGACGCTTGAAGAACTACCCTTCTCGCTATCAGGGGAATTTTCATCACCGCCTTCGTCGCTGGAGCCATCAGCCTTCATGCTGCTCGACGACTTTGTAGAAGTCGAACTCGGCTTTGTCTGGTCGTAGGACTTGAACCACTTCTCGCCGTCGCATTCGTAGTTCTCTTCGAGTTCGGTCACATAGACCTTCTCGCCGATGACATCCATGCTGCACTCGTATGTTTCGAGTTCTTCCATGTCGGCCACTTCGGCGGGGAGCCCCGTCCCTTTCGGCGAAGACGACCCGTCGTCCCCGCAACCGATAAACGCAGCACCAAGCACCCCCGCAAGGGCGCAGACCGTAAACATTTTCGCGAATGTATTTTTCATAGGAAAACCTTTTGAGATTTAGTCCGAGTCCTTGACGCAACGGACTGAATTCCCGCTCTCCTTGCTGTCGTCGGACATGCGCGCCATGCCGCTGCCGGCGGTCAAGTACATGACGTTCGCTTTGTTGTCGTAGTAGGTAGAACACCAGAAGTACGCGTAGCTGCCATCGTAGCTGAAATTGCGATAATTGTTATAGCCGTATCTGAAGCCGGCAGGCGGCACGGAAAAACCGAAAGCGTCCGTTTCTGTGCAGTTACGGTACCAGCCGCACTGCGACTTGAGAGCCGTGCCCGCACCATTGGAGCCACCCACCGCCTCGAACAGAGTGCCCCATTCCACCTTTTCGGGCAAGTGCCAGCCCTTGGGGCAAATGCCCTGCACAGGCAAGGTCGCTGAGCATCTCCATGTCGGACCGTAACCGCAGCCAGTCTTTACGGAATCCATGGCCGCAGCCCAGGTGTAAAGGCGACCGCCCACATCGCAGTTCTTGGGTTCATTATTATAGCACCATGACCAGTCATACTTATCATCACCTGAACCGCCCTGACCAGGGTCAAAGTTCAAGTTCTCCGCCATCCATACCTGGTCGCCAATCTGAACTGTCCTGTAAACCTTGCCGTCGCGTTCATCGGTCATAGTGCCATAGTCAATATCAGGATTAAATAGGCATTCCTTCGGCACATCCCAACTCCAGCCTTCCAAGAGTGCCGAACAATTTACCTTGCCCGCAGAGCTGTTGCTGGACTTTGTGCCATTTCCAGATGTATTCGAATTGCTGGATTTGGTCGACGTTCCTGCCGAAGAAGG
>CALATK010000168.1 GCA_937891805.1 uncultured Fibrobacter sp.
TAAACAAAATTTTTAGGCATATTTCGCCCCAAAAAAGCGTCTATATAGCAGACGGGGACCTTCCCCGTCCGCGATTCGGGCGCGTTCCCGGAAAAAGAGAAAAACGAAATGACCAAAGAACAGTATGCCGAAATGCTGCACGACATCAGCGAGACCCACAAGACCGGAGGCGACACCGCCACCTGCATCGCAAAATACCGCAAGCGCTACAGATTCGCCTACATCTACAACGACACCATATTCAAGCTCCTATTCGGCACCCCCGAAAACATGGAACTCACGGCAAGTTTCCTCAACGCCATACTCAAGCTGGATGGTGGCGACTGCATAGACAAACTCACCCTCGTAAATACGGCGGCAGAAGGGGCCCTGAGCAAAAGCGTCATCTCGGACGTGGTGGTCGAGAACGAATACCTCGAGCGCATCGTGCTAGAAGTACAGCACAAGGAAGACGACACCTACAGCGACAGGCTCGTGTACTATGTCGCGAAGCATACCGTGGCAAGCAAGACCCACGGCGAAAGCTACTGGCTGCGGAACCTGAACCTCATCAGCCTCCAGATGTTCGACGGATTCCCCGAATCCAGGAACTACCGGCACAGCATCCGGCTCAAGAACCAGGAGAACGACGAGTTCTTCAAGAAGCAGACCATCACCCTTGTGGAAATACCCAAGTTCCTGAAGGGCGGCTACAGTTCCGACAACAGCATGCTGGCCCAGTGGCTCCGGGTAATCGACGGCCTGAATAACGAAAACCCCGTTCCCGTGCCCGAGGGTTCGTTGTTCGCTCGCTTGCAGGAGAAGGCCAAATTGAGTATATTTACCGAAGAGTTCCTGGTAAGCGAGGCAATGAACATGAGCGACCGTCTGTACGAAATGTACGTAGAAAAGAAGCACGCCCGTGCAGAAGGACGTGCAGAAGGAATAGATATTCTAGAATCCCTTGGTGTGTCGAGCGATTTGATCGAAAAAGCCCGAAAAATCGCAGCGGAGAAAGCCAAGGAATCTCCTAGCAACCTGTAGTCCTCCCCTTTCATCGGCAAAAGCCCCAGACGATGTTGATGTGAACCCCGAAAGTTGGACACAACTTTCGGGATTTTCATATATGAAATA
>CALATK010000169.1 GCA_937891805.1 uncultured Fibrobacter sp.
ACTCCGGCAGGGTGATCGAGATACACGGAGAATGGGACGCGCAGTCCTGGGGCGGCAACGCGGCGGACGGCCGCAAGGTCAAGGGCACCATCCACTGGGTTTCTGCGGCGCATGCCGTGGATGCCGAAGTGCGCCTCATCAACAACCTGTTTACGCTGGAAGACCCGGCACAGGTTCCCGAGGGCGAAGACTGGCACAACTACCTGAACCCGGAATCCATGGTCGTGAAGCAGGCCAAGGTGGAACCGAGCCTCGCAAACGCCAAGCTGGAAGACCGCTTCCAGTTCATGCGCCAGGGCTACTTCTGCCTCGATAGCGAAGATTCCAAGCCGGGCCACCTGGTGTTCAACCGCACGGTGGATCTCAAAGACAGTTTCGCAAAGACCGTCGCGAAGTAGTAATTCGAATTATAACGCATCGCGATACTGCGTTGCTCGACCTCTCACGTACGCTTTGTACGCTACGAGGGCTCGCGCCTTGTCTCGCTCGGTTCTAATCCGAATTACGGTTTATTGTTTGTGTTTCTAGGTGAATTAGGATTTTGTTGGTTTTTAATGCCTAAAAATACCACGATATGACGCCATATGTTCATACGTGGTTGAGTGGGGTTTTAGGGGCAGAGCCCCTAGGCGAAGGGGTGGCTGGAGCCGCTTGGAGATCCCCGCCTGCGCGGGGATGACAAGGGGCAGAAGCGAGGGGAAGGCATTCCCCTACAGCCAAGAGCTGTCGCCTGCTATTTTATTATAATCAGCGGGCTTGTCTCGCTGAGCAGGTAGTTCCATTCTTCGCGGATTTTTTCGTATTCGCTGGGGTCGGCGTACAGGGCGAAGGTGGTCCACTTGATACCGGTCTCTCCGCTTGTAGCCTCGGCCTTTTCAAAACTTACGTAGTCCGGAGCCCTACTTAGCGGCTTTGGTCCCGTGATGCCTACGGACTTGCCGCTAGGCGCCTTGACGGTCAGGTGGTAGCTGAACTGGGTCTCGTGAGGCATGCGGATGGGGTGGTGGCGCTTGGAGACCTTCGGGAGCTTGAAGAGACTCCGTTCCCACACATTGGGGAATCGTCCCTTGAGTTCGGAGGCGCCCTGGCCGAAGTATCCCTTGGAGGCATAGGTAGTCACGAGAATCAGGGGCTTGTTGAAGGCGTCCAGATTTTCGATGCGGATGTTTCCGATGCTTACGTCAGGCACGCCTTCGGAGAGGAAGTTTTCCATCAGTTGTTCCTGTTCCTTGGTTTCGCGACCGAAGAAACGGTTGCGGATAGAACTGGCGAACTTGCCCTGCAGGGTGACAGAATCCCTGAATTCGCAGGCTCCGTTCTCGCCGATGAACAGGCGGTGGTCTATGGCAATCTGGTGTTCCTGATTGTCTTCCAGGATGGGTGTGGTGACCACGTGACTGTTGTCGCCGTCGATAATCAGGGCTACCTTGCCTTCCATGTCCAGGGGAACGGGGCGGTCGTTGCCCGTCTTGTCGGTGGCGTCCACCCACATCTCGCTGACCTTGTCCTGTTTGGGAATGTAGAGGATCATGTGGTTGAACTGCTGGATGGTGGGCAGGTGCTCGAAGCCTTCTTCGGTGAGGTGGATGGCGGCGAGGTAACTCTTGACTCCGATGGCCGCAAGCATTTCCTTGAGCAGGAGCGCCATGTCCTTGCAGTCGCCACGACGCTCCTTGAGCGTCACTTCGGCGGTCTGGGGAATCAGGCTGTGACCGCCGAAGCGGACATCGCGGTAGCGGATGTCGTGGCGCACGAACCGAACGATGGCCTTGACGGCCTCGTCGCCGATTTTGTTCCCCCGGACTTCGAAGGCCTTTTCCCGCACGCTGACGGCCTGCTTGAACTGGTGCTGTATCAGGTTCTGGTAGTCGTCGCCCACGTCTTTCCATTCCTGCTTGCCCGTAAGCATCAGGCCCGAACCGAAATCGCGATAGACCGGCATGTACATTTCCTTGCGGACCACCACGGGATTCTCGATTTTCCATTCCCGACCGCCCTGGATGTTGTTCCGTTCCAGGGTGCCGTATTCTTCGGTAGTAAAGCGGCTGGTGTCGGCGTAGATGCGGAAAATGGACTGTCCCACGGGAATATCCCGGCTGCTTACGTAATCGGTGTAGGGGATCATGCCCTTGGTCTCGATGGCGGTTCGGCTGAACTGCAGGTAAATAAAGTCACCGGGGGCCAGTTCCTGCAAGGGGAAGTGTGCGGTCTGGGATTCGTTTCCGCCGCCAATCTCTGTGGCGTAGGTAATGTAGGCTCCGGAGAGGCTGGCCTTCTGTTTCAGCGTCCAGGTGGAGTCATAGACTTCAAGGGCGTTCAGGTAAATTCGGTCGTAACCCGGCAAAAAGTCGAAGGTGAATTCCCTGTAGATGGCGGCCCCGCGAATGTCCAGGATTTCCATGAGCATCTCTTCGCTCCGGACCCAGGGCTCGTTCTTTTCGGCTTT
>CALATK010000170.1 GCA_937891805.1 uncultured Fibrobacter sp.
ACTGGCAGGATTGCGCCGCTGAATTCCTGGTCGTCGTCAAAGGGCTGCATGTCGGGGGGGCTCATCTGCAGCCCGCGGGATTCGCCTACCGCTCCCGAAACCAGCCACTTGGAGCCGTTCTGGATGCGTTTTGCCCAGTAGCTCGTGCCCTGGAAGAACAGGAGGCTCATTTCGCCGGTGCCGTCGGTAAGGGTGGCAACAAAGCGGTTCCTGCGGCCGCGGATAATTCCCGACCGTACCACGGTGCCGATAAGAACCGCCCGCTCTCCGGCCTTGCAGTCCTTGATGGCGGTGACCTTGGTCTGGTCCAGGTAGTTGCGGGGGACGTTGTAGAGCAGGTCTGCGATGCTGTTGAAGCCCGCCTTGCGGAGGGCCTGGACGCGTTTGGGACCCAGTCCCGGTAACTGAGAGAGTTCCATGGGTTAGTCCGGAAGGCGCTCGCCTTTTTCCGCACGTTCCTTGGCCTTTTGGCGTGCGGTTTTTCCTACTAGGTTGGTCTTTTTCCAGGTGAACAGCTTTACGGGCTTGCCGTTTTCGTCGTACATCTTGATTCCCTTGGTGTCGATGGCGGCTACCAGGGCGTTGAACTTTTCAATGATGTTCACCAGCTGGTCCACGGCCTGCTTGGTGGTGAGCAGTTCGTTCATGGAGGGGGAAGTTTCTATTTCGGTAATGACCTGGCTGGCTTTTTCGGTTCCCTGGTTCAGGGCGTAGATGATTTCGTTTGCCTTCTGGATTTTTTCGTTGGTCACGGCGGTGACATACTTTACGGCGGAATCCGCCTGGCCTGTCAGGTTTATCAGGTACTCGGAGGCCACGTTGGTCTGGTCAAACAATTGGTTCAGCTTCGGGTTCAGGGCGTTCAGGGTGTTCTCGGAATTCGTGATGATTCCTTCCAGGGTGCCCATGACTTTTTCGTAAATCTTCTGTGCCGAAGGGTGTTTGCGGTCTCCCTTGGTGATTGTTCGTATCATCATGCGGACGCTGGCCAGCTGCTGGTTCACGTTTTCCATGAGCCGAAGCGCTTCGGCAATACCCGGTTCGAAATGCCCCTGGTGGATGTGTCCCTGGGGGAGTACCTTTCCTGTGGGAGAAAGAGTGATTTCTAGGCGGCGTTGCCCCATCAGGGCGTAGTTCACGTTGTTGAACTGGGTTCCTTCGCGAATCGTCAGGGGTTCGTCAAAGTTGATGACGACTCGTGCCCGGTCCCCAAGCCACTTGACCTGGTTGATGACACCCACCCTGTAGCCCCGGACAACCACCACGTCTTCGGTTTGCAGGGAGCCCAGTTCGTCAAAATCTACGATGGCCCAATGGCTTTCTTTGTGGTGGGCCCTGAACATGCCAAGGGCAATAAGTCCAATGATGCCGATGATGGCAAGCATGGAGATGTAGCCTATGGCTCTGTCGGAAAGATGCATGTTCTGAATATAGAAAACGAAAAAAAAACTTGACTTTGGGGCGTTTTGAAAATATATTGGAATGCGGAGGTTCTTGTAATGAGAAAAAGTTTAGGTGTCCTGCTTGTAGTTGGGACTGTTGCCGTGTGCGCAGATGCCGAAGTGGCTACCGATGTTTTCGGTTTCCAGAAATTTTTCAAGACCAAGGAAGGTTCCTATTCCTGGGATTCCAGGCATTGGGCCAACGGGAATGCCCGTTCCCTTGCCAACTGGGCGGGCGATGCTCAGGATCCTACCCAGTGGACAGATGACCGCAGTTCCGATGGGGGAGGTTTCTATGTAGATGGTCAGGGAACCATGCAAATGCTGGGTAGCGGCCCACGTTTCCATATCAACGGACAACAGAGTTGGGCAGACAAGAAGCAGCAGTTCTTGAACGTGGAATACACGGGATACTTCAAGAGGGATGCCCTGGGTGGAGAAAATTATGGTGGCATGGTGGTGGGAGTGCGCAGCGGCGCCCTGGGGCATGGCTCTACTGGTGGAAACGATTGTGATGCTCACACCTATTACGCAAGGTTCAGGAACGACGGCAAGTGGGATTTCGAGAAGGAATGGAGGCATCCGGGAAGCTATTACAGGAGCGGAACCGGAGTGGGAGCCCAGGACCCGCTGTGGGGCGGTGCCGTATTGCCTGTAGACAAGTGGATAGGCATGAAATATGTTGTCTACAATAAGGACCCCTCTACGGTCCGTCTGGAAGTGTATATCGATTCTACCAGTGACGCAACGCCACCGGGAAATTGGGAACTGGTGGGTGTTGCCGAAGATGCAGGGCAGGACTGGTCCGGGGCGTCTTACGGTGTGGCGACCATTGACGGCTGCAGTTATACAGATGCCAAGGCAGCTATCCTACAGGCTGGGGACGCTATTATCATGCGTAGCGACAACGACCACCCGTATTACAAGTATGTGTCCGTCCGTGAAATTGACCCGACGGCGCCCCTTGATGGTGAAACCGATGTGGGCGGAAGTTCGTCTTCGAACCAGGGCTTGAGCAGTTCCAGCGGGGAGTCCGCACCGGCGGCTATCCGGCGGACCTACCGGCCTTCTCTGGAAAACGTGCCGGTCCGGCATTTCGACCTGCTGGGCCGCCGCGTTCCTGCGAAAAAATGATGCATTATTATGTCCTTCGACCCTAACCACCAATCACCGATCACTAACCACTATTACTATATTTGTCCTGTCTAAATTTTTCCTAAAAGGACAAAAAAATGGCTAAGAAAGAATCCAAGAAAAAAGTGGTCCTCGCCTATAGCGGTGGACTCGATACGAGTATCATCATCCCCTGGCTCAAGGAAAACTACGACTGCGAAGTGATCGCTTTCGCTGCCGACCTCGGTCAGAACGACTTCCCGGACGCCAAGGCCCTCGAAGACAAGGCTTTGAAGACTGGCGCATCCAAGTGCTACGTTCTCGACCTCAAGAAGGAATTCCTCGAAGACTACGTTTGGCCCACCGTTCGTGCCGGTGCCAAGTACGAAAGCACCTACCTCCTGGGTACCTCTTTCGCCCGTCCGCTCATCGCCAAGTACCAGGTGAAGATTGCCGAAAAGGAAGGCGCCTACGCTGTTGCTCACGGTGCTACCGGTAAGGGTAACGACCAGGTCCGTTTCGAACTGACCTACGCCGCTCTCAACCCGAAGCTGGAAGTCATTGCTCCGTGGAAGGACCCCAAGTGGCACTTCCATAGCCGCGAAGACGCTATCGACTACGCTGCCGCTCACAAGATTCCGCTGAACGGCATCAGCAAGAAGAAGATTTACTCCGAAGACGGCAACCTGTGGCACCTCTCTCACGAAGGTGGTGTCCTGGAATTCCCGGAACAGGAACACAAGTACGAATTCCTCAAGCACACCGCTACCTACGAGAAGGCCCCGAACAAGGCCGACCACGTGACGATCTCCTTCGAAAAGGGTAATCCGGTTGCTATCAACGGCAAGAAGATGGGCGCTGTGGAACTCCTCGAATTCCTGAACAAGATTGGCGGCAAGAACGCTTGCGGTCTCCTGGACATCGTTGAAAACCGCCTCGTGGGCCTCAAGAGCCGCGGTGTTTATGAAACTCCGGGTGGCACACTCTTGTACAAGGCTCACGAATGCCTTGAACAGCTCGTGCTCGACAAGGAAACTTTGTTCGAAGCCCAGAAGATGTCCATGACCTATGCGAACCTCGTGTACAATGGCCAGTGGTTCACTCCGCTCCGCCAGGCTATGGACGCCTTCTTCGCCGAAGTCAACAAGGTTGTTACCGGTGAAGTGACCCTCAAGCTCTACAAGGGCAACATCATCCCGGCCGGCATCAAGAGCCCCTACAGCCTCTACGACATGGGTCTCGGCGGATTCACCGACGTCGACATGTACGACCAGAAGGACGCAACGGGCTTCATCCGTTGCTTCGGCCTCCCGCTCAAGACGCGCGCCCTGTTGCTCGGCAAGAAGACCAACGTGGACTTTGGCAAGCCGGTGGTGCTCCCGAAGAAGTAGTCGGATTGTCATCCTGAATGGCTCGCCTCATCGTCATCCAGAGGGGCGAAGCCCCGAAGGATCCAGGCTTGATTTTTTAGTCCTCGGCCATCGCCGGGGATTTTTTGTATCTTTTTTACGTATGAATATCCGCGTTCCTTTTATTGCGTTGGCGCTCCTGATTGGTGCGTCTTTTGCTGACGATCCGCGTTTTGAACAGGGTGCCCGGTTCCTCGCTCAGGGTGAATACGAAAAGGCCCTCGGTGAATACCGTGCGGTCCTTGCCGAACAGCCCCAGAATTCCGACGCCTACTTTGCCGCCGCCGAAGTCTATATCAAGATGCCCAAGCCCGACTACAGCAGGGCTTTGGCCAATTACCGCCTGGCCTACAAGTTCACGCCGACTATGAGTGCCGCCTACGAAGGTGCGGCGAAAGTTTATGAAAAGCTGGGCCAAAAGGCCAAGGCCGAAGCCGAGCTTGCAAAGGACCCGAAGAACAGGCCCCCTGAACCTGTAGTGACGGAATCGGTTGCATAACAGGCCGCCGCACCTGCTGCTCCTGCCGCGACCGCACCGGAACAGCCCGCTCCTGCCGCAACGGCGCAGACATCTGAACAAGCCCCTGCACCGGTACAGGAGGCGGCTCCCCAGGCCGCACCTGCTGCTGAACAGCCCGCACAGGCAGCCCCCGCACCTCAACCTGCTCCCGCACAGACCGTTGCCGCAGAGCCCGCCCAGCAGGCTCCTGCACAGGCTGCCCCGGCAACGCAAACTGCCGCTCCCGAAGCCGCACAGCCTGCCGCAACGGCACCTGCTGCCGAGGCATCCGTCGCAAATCCCGACGACCCCTTCGAAAAGGGCAAGATGTTCCTTGCTCAGGGCAAGTACGAAGATGCCGCCAAGATGTGGCGCGAAGTCCTGAAGAAAACTCCGGGGCACGTGGGTGCCTATTATTACGCCGGCGTTACCCGCCTAAAGATGGGAGAATACGACAAGGCCGAATTCAACCTGAACAAGGGCAAGGAGTACAAGGACGGCGCAGCCGATGTCCACTACTACATGTCCCTTATTTACAAGGCCCAGAACAAGACGGATTTGGAAAAGAAATCCCTTGCCGCTTACATCAAGAAGGCGGGCAAGAACGGCGAGTTCCGCAAGGCTGTAGAAGACCGCCTTGCCGAGATGAAAAATGCAACCGTCGATTCTGCGGCCACGACTGGTCAGGAAGTGTCTGCAGCGCCGGAAACGGCTCCTGCGGCTACGGCCCAGAAAATCGCTCCCGCACCGGCCAAGGCCTATTCCATCGCCCGAGCCAACGACCTTTTCAAGTCGGGCAGTTTCGAAGAAGCCCTGCAGGTTTACAAGGTAATGCTGGAAACGGAACTTTCTCCCGAAGACCGCTATTTCGCACTGCTCCAGATGGGTAACATCTACCGCGAACTTCGCGATTTCCACAGTGCCGCCTCCCGTTATCGTGAAGTGGTGCAGCAATATCCCGACTCCGACTGGGCGACAGAGGCGCAGCGCGCTCTGGAAGATGCCGTGTGGCTTGAAAACCACAGGGGCGAACTCCCGCGTCGCAGACGTTAATTTTTTACACGGCCTGTACCAGCAGACCTTTCAGGTACTGACCTTCGGGAAATGCCGTATTTACGGGATGGTCGGCGGGTTGGCCGAAGCGTTCAATGATTTGAACGCGCCGCTTGGCATCGGCGGCGGCATCGGCGATAATCTTCTGGAACAGGTCCATCTCCATAAGGCCCGAACAGCTAAATGTCGCCAGCATGCCGCCCTCGGCCAAGAGCTTCATGGCGAGCAAGTTGATGTCCTTGTAACCCCGGGCGCCCTTCTGCAGGTTGTCCTTGCTTTCCACGAACTTGGGCGGGTCCAGCACGATGAGGTCGAAAGTTTCGGCCTTGTCGCGGCACTTGCGCAGGTACTGGAAAACATCCGCTTCTACGTGGGTGGCATGTGCGGTGCTGAGCTTGTTTCGCATGATGCCTTCTTTCGCGAGCTTGAGGGCGTCTTTCGAGACGTCTACCTGGTAAACCTTCTCGCAACCGCCACGGAGGGCGTATAGCCCGAATCCGCCGGTATAGCAGAAGCAGTTCAGCACCTTCTTGCCTTTGGAAAGTTCACCGATGCGGCGGCGGGCATCCCGCTGGTCCAGGTAGTAACCCGTCTTGTGGCCGTTCTTGACGTCGATGGGGAAGAGAATTCCGTTCTCGTTGATGATGACCGGTTCGTCGGGCACTTCGCCGTAAACGCATCCGGTACGCAGCGGCAGGCCTTCCTTTTTGCGCACGTCGGAATCGCAGCGCTCGTAGATGCCCTTGCAGTGGGTCTTTTCGGCCAGCAGTTCGTAAATCTTTTCTCGGTGGATTTCGGCGCCGGCGGCAAGGATTTCCACCGAGTAGATGTCGGCGTACTTGTCGATGATGCAGCCCGGAATGCCGTCGTTTTCGGCGTTAATCAGGCGGAAGGCACTTTCCTTGTCTTCGATGTCAAAACCGCGACTCTTGCGGGCGGCGATGGCCCGGTCCAGAATGTCGCTGAAGAATTCCCGGTCGATGTTCGCTTTCTCGCCGAAGGTCCAGAAACGCCCGCGGATCTGGGACTTGGGCGAATACGCTGCAAGCCCCAAGAAGTCGCTCTTGAAACTATAAACTTCTACGGTCTCGCCAAGTTCAGGGTCTCCGATAACTTCGTCAATCGCTCCGCTAAAAATCCACGGGTGGTAACGGAGAGCGGACTTTTCGCGTCCGGCCTTCAGGGTAATGGCTTTCATGGTTCGGCTCCAATTTTTTCTAGCGTGACTTCGCGGCTTGTTTCGGAGAGAATTTCAATCTTGATGATGTGGGTAATGCCCGCTGTGTTCTCTTCCAGGCGTTCGGGCCATTCGATAAGGGTGATTCCCTTTCCCAGGTAGTCGGGTTCCAGGCCCACTTCGCAGATGTCCGTACCCGGTTCCAGGCGGTAAAGGTCGTAGTGGAAAATGGGCGGGGCGGTGGGTATTCGTGGAGCAGGGTGTAGGTGGGGGAGCACACGTTCCCGTCGAAACCCAGCCCCTTGCACACGCCCCGGCTGATGACGGTCTTGCCCGCCCCCAGGTTGCCGTACAGCGCCACCATGTCGCCCGGCTTCAGGGTTTTCCCGAAACCGACCGCCCAGTCGTATGTCTCTTGTTCGCTGTTGAATACCATTCTAACGCCTACAGCTTTTCCTTGAACTGCTGGTAGGTAAACCTGTGCAACAGGTGGAACTTTCCTTCCTTGTCGAACATGCCGATATCCGGGTGGCGCACACCGTTGAAGAAGGTGGTCTTCACCATGGTGTAGTGGATCATGTCTTCGAAGATAATCCGGTCACCAACTTTTAGGGGCTTGTCAAATGAGAAGTCCCCAAGCTGGTCGCCGGCCAGGCAGGTGCCGCCTGTTATCTTGTATGTAAACTGCTTTTCGCCGGGCATTCCCGCTCCGGTAATGGTGGGCCGGTAAGGCATTTCCAGGCAGTCGGGCATGTGGGCGCTGATAGACACGTTCAGCACGGCGATGTCCATCTCGTTGTGGACAATGTCTTCTACCGTGGCCACCAGCTCGCCGGTCTGCCAACCTACGGCCTCTCCCGGTTCCAGGATGACCTGCAGGTGGGGGTAGCGGTTGCGAAAGTCTTTCAGAATCTGTACCAGCTGTTCCCGGTGGTAGTCCTTACGGGTAATGTGGTGGCCGCCTCCGAAGTTCACCCATTTCATCTGGGCCAGGAACTTTCCGAACTTCGCTTCAAAAGCCTTCAGCACTCCATCCAGGGCATCGGCGTCCTGTTCGCACAGGGCGTGAAAATGCAGGCCCTCGATACCGTCCAACAGTTCCGGCTTGAATTCACGCTCGGTAACGCCCAGCCTGGAGAACTTTCCGCAGGGGTTGTAGATGTCGGTTTCTACGGTAGAAAATTCCGGATTCACCCGGATGCCGGCGCTGACTCCTGCCGCTAAAGTCTTGTCCTTGAACCGCATCCACTGGCTGAAACTGTTGAAGGTGATGTGGTCTGCAAGGCTCAATATCTGGTCGATTTCGTCGTCGGCATAGACCGGCGCAAACACGTGGACCTGCTTGTTCATCTCTTCGCGGGCAAGTCTCGCCTCGTTCAGGCTGGAGGCGGTGGCTCCCGGTAGGTATTCGGCGATAATGGGGAAGGAGCGCCAGAAACTGTAGCCCTTCAGGGCGCAGATGATATGGACTCCGGTCTGCTTCTGGATCTGGTCCAGAATTTCCATATTGCGGCGGAGGCGGGTTTCGTCCAGCACGAAACAGGGGCTTGTTACCTGGGAATAGTCTAGCATAGCCCAAATATAGAATTACTGGGTCTCTTGGGCTCATTTTTGACTGCCATGGGTGGAACGGTGGATTTTAGGAACCATTTTGGGGCATTTTTTGGCTTTTTTTTCAAAAAGTGGAACTTTTTAAAACTCTTTAACTAAATTTAGGGCGATGACACGCTCTATTTCAAAGTACTTCGTTGCTTCTATTTTGACCCTGTCCCTTGTCGGTTTTTCCTTTGCCCAGGATGCCGTGGCGACCGAAACTCTGCCGACCCCTCCCAAGCAGGCCGACTCCACTGCCGTAGTGGCTGAAACACCCGTGGAAGAACTGGTGACGCCCCGTGGTGCGACTGAGGTACTGGACGAAATGATCCAGGCCAAGCTGGATTCCATCGATGCCCAGGCGGCGGCAGTGCCCCTGAAGCAGAATACCGACAGCCTTGCCAAGGCCCGTGCCGATAGCGTCCGCAAGCTCATCCTCGAGGGCAAGTACGTGAAGCGCGCCCGTTACGACAAGAGCAACTTTGACCATTGGAAAAAGGACACCGTGTTCCAGAAGGCCATGAAAGAACTGGTGTTCGGCGTGTGGCGTACCGCCATCGTGGCCCACGGGCATGCGTTCCGCGATGCCGAAATCCGCTTTGGTATGAACGATACCATTTACGGCGTGACCCGCACCTATTCCGACTCCGGCCGTTACCAGATGACCGGCGAATACGCCTACAAGGCCCGTTACCAGTTCGATAGCGATACTTCTCTCATAACCCGTGAAGTGTTCAAGGACCGTCAGGTCATCCGTTGGGACTTTACCACCTTCAAGATTATGGGCGATACCCTCCGCTACAACTTGAACAAGCTGGAGTTCCGCGATCTGAACGACAACTGGCTTAACGCCCTCCAGGGCTTCGAGAATGTTCCTCCCGAGTTCTACTACAAGGACCCGGCGGCTACGTCGGCCATGCAGAAGGAACTGGAAAAGAAGAAAAAGTAGGGCTCCATGCGGCGGACGGTTTTCTGCTTTGTCGTCCTGTCCCTTTGTGTCGTAGCCCTTTCGTTCATTACTCTCGTAAGCGGCCCCGTGGATGTTTCCATGGGTGGTCTTCTTGATTCCCCGATTTTTTGGGACTTGCGTCTCCCTCGTGTGGCGGCGGCGCTACTTGCAGGTGTCGCCCTTTCGGTGTCTGGTCTTTCGCTCCAGACGGTTTTCCAGAACCCCCTGGCGGGCCCCTTTGTGCTGGGCATCAGCAGCGGGGCGAGCTTTGCGGTGGCTTTGTCCATGCTGGCGGGTCTTGGCTTTGGGCGGTTCGGCACCCTGGGTGCTGCTGCCGTCGGTTCTCTTGCGGTAACTGCCCTGGTGCTTGGGATTTCGGCCAGGTTCCGGAACAACACGGTCCTGCTGGTGGCGGGGCTCCTGATTGGCTACTTTATCGATGCCTGCATAAGCCTCTTGATTACCTGGAGCGATGCCGAATCCCTGCGGGTCTATGTGTCCTGGGGCATGGGAAGTTTCGGCAGGCTCACTTCTGACGGTATCTGGATTTTTGCGCTGGCCGTGGTTGCGGGCTTGACCTTGATTGGTGCTTCGGTTCGTTACCTGAACGGGGCCCGTCTGGGCGATGACTTTGCCCGTGGGCTCGGCATCCGGGTATCGCTGTACAAGAAACTGGTGCTTTTGGGTGCCTCCGTTCTGGCGGCTGCGGTTACCGCCTTCTGTGGTCCTGTCGCCTTTCTTGGGATTGCGGTGCCCCATTTGGCCTACCTTCTGTTCCGCAGTTCCAACCATCGCGTCCTGTTGCCGGGTTCTGCCCTGTGTGGCGCGACCTTGGCGCTTTTGGCGGGACTCTTGCCGGAGTATCCCCTGAATGCAGTCCTGAGCCTGGTGGGCGTGCCTGTGATTCTTTGGGTGCTGGTCCGGTCTACTAGAAGGGGAGGCCTGTAATGCTCTTGAACTTGCATCAGGTGACCTTCGGGTATGCGTCTCCGTTGGCGAAACCTCTGGACATGGAGGTCCAGCCGGGTCAGGTGGTAGCCCTGGTAGGGGAGAACGGCTCTGGCAAGAGCACGCTTCTCAAGACCCTCGGGGGAATGCTGTTGCCTTTGGACGGATCTCTGGAACTGGAGGGCCGCCTCCTTGCGGAATACGGCCTGCGGGAACTGTCCAAGAAGGTGGCGCTGGTCCGTATGGGGCTTGTGCCTCCTGCCGAGATGACGGTCCGTGAGTTCGTGTCTTTGGGCCGTTCGCCCTACGCGGGATTTCTGGACGGTCGCAGTCGCGAAGACGAAGGAATTATCGATTCCGCCATGGATGACATGGATGTTACTTTGTTCGCAAGTCGCAAGGTGGCGGAACTTTCCGACGGGGAGCGGAGCCGTGTGTATTTGGCCCTTGCCCTTGCCCAGCAGGTAAGGCTCTTGCTGCTGGATGAACCCGATGCCTTCATGGATATTCCCCGCCGCAAGAATTTGTTCGTAACCCTACAGAAATTGTCCCGGGAAAAAGACATGACGGTAGTGCTTTCTACCCACTGGGTGGACTATGCCGAAAAATATGCGGACTCCATTCTGGCTTTTGCCTCGAAGGGGAAGCTGGAATTTGCAGCTGCGGACCATGCCCGCGAACTTGGCCTTCTCTCTTGGGCGGAGGTCTAGGTGATGAGTTTTTGTTCTGTTCGTCATTCTGAAGGAGCGGCGCGACTGAAGAATCCAGGAAGAATTCGTTTGAAGGGGCTAAAGAAGAACCTGTTGATGGGTTCGGCGCTTTTGGGCTTGCTTTTTGCGTTTTTTCTTGTGGCCTGTGCCTCGACGGGCGAAGGCGTTTCCCAGAGTTCTGTTGCAAAGCAAAGGCATTTTTTGTGGAAGGTTTCGGACGGGGATTCCCACGTGTGGATTCTCGGGAGTATCCATTTTGCGGACAGTACCTTTTATCCTCTTTCGCCAGAAATTTCGAACGCTTTTGACGAGTCCGAAGAACTGGCCGTAGAAATCAACATCGCCGACGATTCCGTGGCGGCAACCGTTACAAAAAACAGTCTAGAAAAGGGAATGCTCCCCCAGGGGAAGCGCCTGAAAGAGGTGCTGCCCATCGCCCTCTGGAATTCCCTGGACAGCCTTTGTACCGTGTGGAACTTTCCGAACATGGCCCTCATGAATTTGCGGCCCTGGCTTGCCGCTATGACGTTAAGCTCCATCGCCATCCAGCGCTCGGGAATCGACCCTGCCTACGGCATTGATGCGGTCCTTTTGGACAGTGCCGCTCTCCGGGGCATGCCCATCGTTGGGCTTGAAACTGCCGAAGAACAGGTGGGCGCCCTGGCGGACACCTCGGAAGGTGATACCTTGGGCATTTACTATTTGGAAAATACCCTGAAAGAAATTTCGGAACTGGATTCCATGGTGGCCCAGATGTCCCGCGCCTGGAAAACGGGAGACGATTCCCTGATGGTTCAGGTGTTGAATTCCGGGAAGAAGGCAGATTCGTCGGCACGGGACTCCCTGATGGAGGCGGAATCGGACCGGAGGGTTTACAAGGAGCGGAACGAAAAGATGGCGGTCAGTATCGCACAGTTTCTCTCTGAAAACCGCAAGGTGTTCGTGGTGGTAGGGGCTGCCCACCTGGTTTTGGACCAGGACAATGTCATCGAGCTGCTCCGCCGCCGGGGCCTGAAGGTGGAACGGTTCTAGCCCAAAATCTTACTATCTTTAACCCGAGGTTTTTTCATGTACAAGATTCTTGCTGCCATCGTCCTTGCTCTTGCTTTTACCGCCTGCACCAACGCCGAAGCCGAGGCCGAAATCGCAAGACTGCAGTCGGAAAAGGAATCCCTGCAGGTCGAAATTCAGACACTCCAGTCCAAACTGGATTCCGCAAAGGCCAAAGCCGACTCCGTTCAAAAGAGCCTGTCCGATTTGGACATGCAGTAGCTCCGCTCTTGTCACCCGGGCTAAGGTTGGTGAGCTTGCCGAACCATGCCGGGGCCACACGAACCATCCCTCTTTCCCGGCATTTCAAAGTCCATCGTTTGTCATTCCCGAAAATTTTATATAGATTGCATACAAACAACCTTCTCAAAAAAGGATTGGGTATGAAACGACTTTTCTTTGGGCTTTCGTTCGCCGCCATGGCTTTGTTTGTTGCCTGCGGTGGAGATAGTGGCTCAAGTGCTGACAGTTTGGATGAATCGTCGAGTTCCAGTGAAATGGATGGTACTGAGTCTAGCGATTCCGTGAACCCGTCATCCAGCGACCAGGTCACCTTGTCCAGCGATTCCGAAGATCTAAATCCCAGCGGCTCCGAAGGCGGCAAAAGTTCCGGAAGCGTTGAAGGAACGTCATCGGATAGTTCCGAAGGCAATTCGTCTGGCAGCTCCGAAGAGCCGGACTCCGACAGTTCCGAAGGCGACTCATCCAGTTCGGAAGGTGACGAAATCGATAACGGTAGCGTCTACGATGCAGATGCCAATACGCTGACGGACCTGCGCGACGGCCATGTTTACAGGACCACCACCATCGATATTCCTGTAAAGGACTATTCCGAAGTGTGGATGGCCGAGAACCTGAACTACAAGACGGCAAACAGCTACTGCTACGGCGATGACCCCGACAAATGCAACATCTACGGCCGCCTGTACAAATGGTCTGCGGCAGTTGGGAGAAGTGAGGAAGAGTGTGGCTATTATCATGAGTGTAACTTGCCGGTAGGGAATATCCGCGGTGCATGTCCTGAAGGCTGGCACCTGCCCAGTGAGGGTGAATTCGAACTACTGGTTATCGCCGTTGACGGTTCCCTTATTCAGTATCTCGGCCCAAATGATGCGGGTACTAAACTCAAGTCCGTCGAAGGCTGGAATAATAGCGGCAATGGGACCGACATCTATTCCTTTTCGGCGTTGCCTGCTGGCCACTCGGGCTTTGATGGGAAATATGTCAACGAGGGAGACCACACATACTTCTGGAGTTCCACACAGGATGGTTCCTACGCGTACCGCATGTACCTAGAGAACGATATCGCAAATCTGTACCGTGACAGTAAATTCTACGGGTTTTCAGTTCGTTGTCTAATGGATTAGGTCTTAGGTTATAGGTTGTAGGTTTTAGGATCGCAGGTTACAAGATGTGTCGTCTTGACTCCGTAGGAGTGCCCTAGGTTGTCAACCGCTATAACTTCAAACGGCTCCCAATCGGGAGCCGCCTTGGTGTTTTGCTAGTTCAGAAAACTATTTTCCTAGAATCGCTTCTTCGGAAAGATTGAACCGTCGGGTCAGAATTTCTATGGAGACGCCGTCTTGGAGAAGTCCCCTGGCCGTGTTCAGCTTGTCTTCAAGGGCTTTCGCTTCGGCGTCGGCCTTGACTTTTTGCTGTTCTTCGACACGAGCGTCGGCAATCTGTTGGCGAAAAACATCA
>CALATK010000171.1 GCA_937891805.1 uncultured Fibrobacter sp.
TGGGAATTGAGCAGACGCATGTAGCCATATGCCTGCAGCAGTGCCAGACCAAGTGTGGTATAACGGGTGATTTGGTTGATCTTGCGCTTGCCTTCTTCTTCGATGTGGAAGCGGAGGTTTTCGAGGAGGATGATTTCACCCGGCTTGATAGCGGCGCAGGCAGCTTCGACTTCCGGACCCACGCAATCGGAGAGGAACTTCACCGGCTTCTTGATGAGTTCTTCGAGCTTCTTGGCAACCGGGGCGAGCGTGTACTTCATGTTCTTTTCGCCATTCGGGCGTCCCAGGTGGGAAGCGAGCACGACGGCTGCACCCTTATCAAGAGCGTACTGGATGGTCGGGAGAGCGGCTTCGATACGCTTGGTGTTGGTGATTTCGCCAGTCACCTTGTCCTGCGGAACGTTGAAGTCGACACGGATGAACACGCGCTTGCCGGCGAGTTCGAGATCTTCGATAGAGAGCTTTGCCATTATGGATTCCTCTTTTAGGGTTAAAATTTACGGGCTAAAAAGTAGAATTTTCGGTAAAAAAAGGCAATATATCCCCCAAAATAAGGCGCAGAGCCAAAAAGACGGGGTCAAAATGCGGTTTTATGACAAAAAATTAACATTTCCCGTTTTTTTTTATATATTTCAATGGGTATTTATTATTGGAGTGAAAAATGAAGCGTTCGTTTTTAGCGACGATATGTCTTTTTGTGGCCGCCGCATTTGCCGGCCCCTACGATATTGAAGAATTTACCGCCCAGGACCCCGGGTCCCCGGACGAAGTCATCACCGCCGAGTTCGGCGGCGAACTGAAGACCATTCCCGTCGAAGAAGTATCCTCCCTCCAAGAGGGGCGCCTGGTGGTCCGCCAAAAGTTCACCGACCCCTTCGGCGAGCAGCCCACCGCCTACCAGATTTACCAGGGTAGCGCGGGCGACCTGAGTTCCATGTCGGCCCTGACCGCCCCCGAAGGTACGGACTACACAGCCCTGGTCAAGGCCAAGCTTTACCCCCGTCGCGGCATGCCTGCCACCGACGACGTAGAAAAGGTCTATTTCGACGGCAAGTCCGTGTTTATCCCGGGTGCCACCACCGCCATCGCCTTTATCAACGGCGACCCCGTACAGCTCAAGTCCGCAACCGCCGATGCCGCCGCCGAAGACGCAGAATTTGCCGCCGCAGATGCTGGCGCTGGTCCGAAAGACGAAGAGGAAGAAGAGTGTGACGAAAATGACCCCGATTGCGAAGAAGAAGAGGAAGAAGACGAAGGCTACGACGTGGCCAGCGACGTTGACAACAGTGAAGCCGACAGCCGCGATGACGCCGCTTATGACGCATCCAGTGACGTGACCGACCGTTTCGGTATTGCCGACGAAGTCCGCTTCTGGTCTGCAGTTGGTCTTGCCGCCGTCTTCGTGGGTTCCGCAGTCATGGGCGTCATCCAGCACTCCAAGGCCAACGAGGCCAAGGACGCCTACGACGACCTGTCCGATGTCGAAGACCAGCTCCTCGGCGAAGTGGACAAGGCCTGTAACTTCGACGGCAAGTGTCGAGAAGCAATGATACAAAAGGCAGACTTGGGTAACGGCTATACTATCGCCGAGCTCCAGAAGCGCAAGAAGACCAACAAGAAGACCCAGGATTCCTACTCCACGGCCCGTAACATCTGGTTCGGCGTGGCTGGACTCAGCCTGACTGCCGCCATCGTGCTCTACGTATGGTAGTCAGTAGCGGCTGTATTTCTATAAAAGACCTGCAGTTCGACTGCATTATCGGGACGCTTCCCTACGAAAGGGAGGCGGTTCAGCCCGTGGTGCTAAACGTGGACCTGTGGTTGGACTTTTCGCTTGCCGCCAGAAACGACGACCTGATTCACTCCATTGATTACGCCCAGCTGGCGGAACACCTGCAAAAATTCATCAAGGACAGCAAGTTCCAATTGGTAGAAACGCTAGTGCTGGAAACAGCCAAGTTCATTCTGGACCACTACCCCAAGACCCAGGCTGCACAGGTATCCGTGTGCAAGCCTAACGCCATCCCCCAGAGCAAGGGTGCCATGGCCAGCATCAAGGTGACTCGCTAACAAGCCGGAGTTTTACCCTGAGTTTCATCGGGGAATCCAAACAATGTGTAATGAATAATCTCACACCCCAAAGAGCACAGGCCCAACCTCAGGCCCCTAATCCCTAGATCCTAGCCCCTAGATTCTCTCATCCCCTAAACGCTCGGTACCGTAGCGCTTCGGCCAGGTCCGGAATTTCTACGGACTCCGAATGGCGCAGGTCCGCAATGGTGCGGGCCACCTTCAGCAGGCGGTAATACCCCCGAGCACTCAGGTTCATCTTGTCCGCAGAGGCGACGGCGAACTTTTCGGTCGCACTCTCCATCTGGGCAAAGCGTCTTGCCGCTTCGGAATTCATGGCGGCATTGCAACGGAACGAAAGTCCGGCAAAACGCCTGCGTTGAATTTCCCGGGCGGCACACACCCGCTGGCGGATTTCCGCCGACGTTTCGGCGCCTGACCCGCAGGCAAACTGGGACATTTCTACCGGCGGGACGCTCACCTGGATGTCGATACGGTCCAGCAACGGGCCAGATATTTTTTCCTGGTAGCGTTTGCGGGCATCGGGCAGGCAGGTGCAAACCTTCTTCGGGTCCATGGAATACCCGCAGGGGCAAGGATTCATGGCCGCCCCCATCATAAAGCGTGCAGGCCACACCACCGTCCCGCTGGCACGGCTCACCGAAATCTCCCCGTCTTCCATAGGCTCCCGCAGAGCCTCCAGCACGCTGCGGTTGAATTCCGGAAGTTCGTCCAGAAACAGTACGCCGTTGTGGGCAAGGCTTGCCTCGCCGGGCAAGAGCCGCGCACCGCCGCCCACCAGCGCCACCATGGAAGCGCTGTGGTGCGGCGTGCGGAAGGGGCGTAAAAGCACCGGACGAAACGATTCCATATCGCCGGAGCGCCTGGCGCAAGAATGAATGCGTGTGGTCTCCAGGATTTCCTCGTCGCACATTTCCGGCAAGATTCCCGGGAGACACCTGGCGCAAAGAGTCTTACCTGCGCCAGGCGAACCCACCAGAAGGAAATTGTGCCCGCCTGCGGCGGCCACTTCCAGGGCCCGCTTGACCCCTTCCATGCCCACCACGTTCTTGAAGTCGGGAACATCCAGTCCCGACGAAAACTTCTGCCGGTCAAGCCCCCTCGCCCGGCAAACAAGTTCTTCGTTATTTTGTTCTAAAATCTCTATACATTCTTTAAGCGTGTCCGCACAGATATAACGCAGGCCCTCCACAAGGGATGCCTCCTGCTCATTCTCCCTAGGGATTACCAGAATGGAATCCTTGTCGTGAACCAAGTCCATAGCGATGGAAAGGACTCCCCGGACGCCCTTCAAGAGGCCATCCAGGGAGAGCTCCCCAACAAAAACACACTTTTCCAAATTAGGAATGGACAACTCGTCGGTAGCGGTCAAGAGCCCAATGGCCAAAGGCAAATCCAGAGCGCTACCTTCTTTACGCAAATCCGCGGGTGACAGGTTTACGGTTGTCCGGAAACCTGTCACCACCTTGTCCACGGAACGTATCGCCGAAACGACGCGCTCCCTAGACTCTCTTACCGCATTGTCCGGGAGCCCCACCAGGGTAAAACCGGGCAATCCAAGCGCAGCATCAACCTCCACGCTTACCGGAATAGCCTTGATGCCCAACAAGCAATAAGAACGGATCCTTCGGAACATAACTATGCCACCGCGGCCTGGTATTTTTCCAGCACGCAATTCTCGATATGTTCACGAAGCTTGCGGGTAATCGGGTTGTAAATGTTGCGGTAATCGTCGCCCTTGTAGAACGGGTCGTTGGGGTAGCTCACGAACAGGCCGTATTCGCCGTCCATCACGCGGAGCCCGCGCATGACCATCTGGTCGTTGAGCACCACCTGGGCAAGGCCCTTCATGTGGCCCATACCGGCACCTTCCTTAAAAGGAAACACTTCCACCTTGGTTACCGCCAGGCAATCAAAGGAACATTCCTTTTCTTCTGTTGTCTTTTTCGTTTCGTTTGTATTAGCCATAAGGCCTCCTTTTGTTTGTTGTTCGGTAGCCCGCTAAATGCAAGAACCGTGCCAAAGGAGATTTTCGGCTTTTTTGATAAAATTTCGGCAGTGTCTAGATTTGACCAAGTGATTAATCATATATTTTAGTCACTAAAAAGGTGATTAATCATGTTGCTAAAACCGAATCTTGACTGGAATGCCAACCAGGGAATCACCCTGCCCGCCGTCCAGGCCAACATCGCCTGCGCAGAGGGCTTACTCCAGGTAGAATTCCTGGTAGAAGAACCCCTGGACTGTTTTCGCGCCGAAGTCCAAGAAGACAACTCCACCAGCTGGGAAGATTCCTGCGTAGAGATTTTCCTCAGAAACCCCAAGAACCCTGCGGAGTATTTCAACTTCGAGGTGACTAGCCGGGGCTTTATTCTGGCAGCAAGGGGAGCAGACAGGCAAAACCGGGAAAAGCTGTCCACAGACACCCTCGCCAAAATCAAGAGGACCAAACAGCTGGCCAGCGTCGCCGGAAACCTGATCTGCTGG
>CALATK010000172.1 GCA_937891805.1 uncultured Fibrobacter sp.
GTTTTCTTCGAACCAATCCACGATGTGGACGGCGCCCAGACCGTTGACCTCTTCTCCGCCGGAGAAGGCGAAGTAGATGTCCTTTTCGGGGACGAAACCCTGAGCGATCAGATGCTCTGCGGCAGTGAGAATGCCGTTGACGGTGACCTTGGTATCCATGTTCTCGGCGTTCCTTTACCTTTCGCAGCAGGTTCTGTCTATGGTCGGAACGGGTATCTTGAGCCTGTATCTGTCGCTTTCTGCCCTGACGCTTGTCTGTCTCGTGATTGCCGCTATGTTCCTGATAGAATCCTTTTCGTTGACCTACCTGATTCCCAATTCGATGGAGGAATCCGTCAGGAAAGCCCTCCAGGAAAAGGGGGATGTGTCGAAAGGGGTGAAGTGCTGCCTTATCGCCGAAAACGGGGTCCGTTCCAAGGTAAACGAGGAGTCCACCAGAATGAAATCTGCCTGCTGGAATGTGTCCCGACGCTATATGCTTTTTGGCGGCCTGTTCCTGTTGTTCATGCTTGTTATGGAAAGCCTGCTCAAGGTCAAGCCTTTATTCGGCGAAGCGATTCTGTAACAAAACCTTCGCGATATTTCGTGCAGGCACGGTTGTCATGGCATTTCGCCTTACGGGGTTTTAGGGGCGGGGCCCCTAGGCGTGGGGGTAGCGGAGACGGCAAGGAGATCCCCGCCTTCGCGGGGATGACAAAAAAAGAGGCGGGGGTGACGAGCCGTTGTAGCGAGGGGGAGGCTTCCCCCACCAACCACTAGATCCTTCGTTCCGTGCCATGCGGCATTCCACTCAGGATGAAGCTTCGCGTCACTTCACGTCTACGGTTACCTTGTACATGGGCTTGCCACGGTAGCTGTTCAGACCCTTGGCGGTCTGGACTTTCAGGTTCTTGGCGGTGACGCCCTTCTGCTGCTTGAGCACGTTCAGCAGTTCCTGGTTGCGCTTTTCGGCCAGGTCGGAGAGGTCTTTCTGCATGGCTGCGCCGTCGAAGTCCTTGTCGTGTTCACGGGCGAATGCCTTGAAGTTTGTGTCCCTGTCCTTGATTTCGGCGGCGGCCTTCTCGTCAATTTCGTTGAGGCTTGCCTTGCCTTCTTTCTGCTTGTAGTATTCCTGTTTCAACTTGTGGAGCTTGTGTTCCTTCAAAATCTTTGCGGGATTGTAGTACTGGGTGTAGGTGAGGGTAAGCTTCGGGTCTTTTGCCAGGGCTTCGGTCATCTTGGAGGCCTTCGC
>CALATK010000173.1 GCA_937891805.1 uncultured Fibrobacter sp.
GTGGAGTCAATGGCGTAACGGGCGTCGTGGCCCAGACGGTCGGTCACGTAGGTGATCAGGTTCATGTCCTCGTCTTCGGCGCGGCCAAGGAGCCTGTCGACGGTCTTGATAACGACCTTGATGATGTCGATGTTCTTCCATTCGTTGAACCCGCCGATGTTGTAGGTCTCGGCAATTTTGCCGTTATGGAAAATCACGTCGATAGCACGGGCGTGGTCCTCTACAAAGAGCCAGTCGCGCACGTTCTCGCCCTTGCCGTAAACCGGCAGCGGCTTCTTGTGGCGGATGTTGTTGATGAAAAGCGGAATCAGCTTTTCGGGGAACTGGTAGGGCCCGTAGTTGTTAGAGCAGTTCGTGACAATCGTCGGCATGCCGTAAGTGTCGTGGAACGCACGAACGAAGTGGTCGGAACCCGCCTTACTGGCTGAATACGGAGAATGCGGTGTGTACTTCGTCGTCTCGTAGAAGAAGTCGTCGCCGTAGGCCAGGTGATGCTCGGAGCTTGAAGCCGTCGTGGTGAACGGAGGCGCAATGCCTTCCGGATGGTTCATCTTGAGCGCGCCATAGACTTCGTCGGTAGAAATATGGTAGAAGCGCTTGCCTTCGTACTTTTCGGGGAGGGATTCCCAATAGAGCTTTGCGGCCTGCAGCAGGCTCAAAGTGCCCATCACGTTGGTCTTCGCGAAGGTGAACGGGTCCTTGATGGAGCGGTCCACATGGCTTTCGGCAGCCAGGTGGATGATGCCGTCGACTTTTTCATCCAGCATGAGCTTGTAGAAAGCGTCAAAGTCGCAGATGTCCATCTTCACAAACTTGTAGTTCGACTTGTCCTCGATGTCTTTCAGATTTGCGAGGTTGCCCGCGTAGGTCAACTTGTCCAAGTTGATGATTTTGTATTCCGGGTACTTGTTCACAAATAGGCGAACCACATGGCTCCCGATAAAACCTGCACCGCCGGTAATGACGATATTCTTCATATGAAAGTTCCTTACCATCGCGCCGTAGGCGCCAAACTTTTACTCAGAGTGCGAAGCACGACCTCATAACTCATGCCTCATGCCTCATACCTAATATTTAATCTTTCCTTCCGCAACCTTGCGCAGATGTTGTCCGTAGGGCGACTTGCCATACTTGGCGGCTGATTCCAGGAGCTTTTCCTTGGTAATCCAACCGTTCCTGTAGGCGATTTCTTCTACGGCGCTAATCTGGATGCCTTGGCGGTTTTCCACCATCTTCACGAACTCGCCCGCTTCAATGAGGCTGTCCATGGTCCCGGTGTCTAGCCAGGCAAACCCGCGGCCCAGCAGCTTCACGTCCAGTTCGCCCTTGTCCAGGTAGGTCTTGTTCAGGTCCGTAATTTCCAGTTCCCCACGGGCACTGGGCTTTTGGGCCTTTGCAAAACCGGACACCCGGTTGTCGTAGAAGTAGAGCCCCGTGATGGCATAGTTGCTCTTGGGTTCCTTCGGTTTTTCTTCGACAGAAATCACCTTACCCGCCTCGTCGAATTCCACCACGCCAAAACGTTCCGGGTCTTCCACATAGTAGCCGAACACGCTGGCACGGCCATTTTGTTCGGCGTTTTTCACCGCCGCTCTCAAAAGAGGGCTAAATCCGTTCCCGTAGAAAATGTTGTCGCCCAGCACCATGGCACAGCAATCATTGCCGATGAATTCTTCTCCGAGAATGAACGCTTGAGCGAGGCCGTCGGGACTAGGCTGCACCTTATAAGAAAGCTTGAGTCCCATAGCCGATCCATCGCCAAGCAGCCGCTCAAAATTAGGCAAGTCCGTGGGAGTAGAAATGATGAGAATTTCCCGAATACCCGCAAGCATCAAGGTGGAAAGCGGGTAATAAATCATGGGCTTGTCGTAAACAGGCAACAGCTGCTTACTCGTGACCATGGTCAGCGGGTAGAGTCTTGTGCCGGAGCCTCCGGCAAGTACGATTCCTTTCATAAGGACTAAAATAGTTATCTTTTGGCTCCATGACCGAGCAGAATAGGGTTACACTCAAGGATTTCATTGCAAAACTCGCCGAGAAAGGCGGCGGGGACCGTTCAAAGATTGTTTCCGAAGACATTTTGGAAGCTTTTATGGAGTGGTCGCAGTCCCGCGGAACCACGCTGTACCCCGCCCAAGAAGAGGCCATCCTCGAACTTTTAGACGGCAAGAACGTTATCCTGAATACGCCCACGGGTTCCGGAAAATCCATGGTGGCCCTGGCGCTCCATTTTGATAGCATCGTTCACGGGCGCAAAAGCGTCTATACTTGCCCCATCAAGGCCTTGGTCAATGAAAAATGGATGGCCCTCTGCAAGGAATTCGGACCCGAGAACGTGGGGCTCTCTACAGGAGACGCTACCGTCAATCACGACGCCCCTATACTCTGTTGCACGGCAGAAATTTTAAGCAACATGGCCCTCAGCGAGGGCGAAAAGCTCACCATCACCGATGTGGTGATGGACGAGTTCCATTACTATTCCGACAGGGAACGCGGCGTGGCCTGGCAGATTCCGCTCCTGACGCTACCGCAAAGCAGGTTTCTCCTGATGAGCGCCACCGTCGGTGCGACGGAATTTTTTGAGCGGGAAATGACGAAACACACCGGCAGGGAGTCCGTGACGGTTCGTTCCTCGCAAAGACCTGTCCCGCTTGACTTCAACTACAGCACCACGGAACTTTCCACCGAAGTGCAAAAGCTGGTGAACGAGGGCAAGGCTCCCGTCTACGTGGTGCATTTCACCCAGGCCGCCACCGCAAGCAACGCCCAGAATTTCATGAGTCTTGACCTCTGCACCAAAGAAGAGAAGGTCAAGATAAACGAGGCCATCAAGGAAGTGCGGTTTTCTAGCCCCTACGGCCCCGATGTCAAGCGCTGGCTCAAGCAGGGGATTGGCCTGCACCATGCGGGGCTTTTGCCCAAGTATCGCATTCTCTGCGAAAAGCTGGCCCAGCAGGGTTTACTGAAAGTCATCTGCGGCACGGACACTCTTGGCGTAGGCGTGAACGTTCCTATTCGCACCGTTCTTTTTACTCAGCTCTGCAAATACAGCGGCGACAAGACGGCGATTCTCACTGCACGGGACTTTCACCAGATTGCAGGCCGTGCCGGTCGAAAGGGATTCGACAACATCGGATACGTGGTGGCCCAGGCACCGGAACATGTCATCGAGAACCTGAAACTGGAGGCCAAGAGCCGCCAGACCGGAAAGAAGTTCCAGAAGCGCAAACCGCCCGAGCACGGCTACGTCCCCTTCGACGAAAGCACCTACAAGCGCCTGATCGATGCCCAGCCCGAACCGCTGACCTCCAGTTTCCATGTGGATCACGGCATGCTCCTGAACATCTTGAGCCGGGAAACAGACGGCTGCAAGGCCATGCGAAACCTGATCAAGGACTGCCACGAAAGTGCCGCCAGCAAGAAGCAACTGCAGCACAGGTCTTTCCAACTGTTCCGAAGCCTTGTGGAAAAGAAAATCGTAGAGTTTGTAAAGCCCGTGGCCGAGGGCTACAGCCACTTGCGGGTCAATTTGGACTTGCAAGACGACTTTGCCATGAACCAGCCTCTTTCCCTTTACCTGGTGGACACCTTGCCGAAACTGGACAGGGAAAGTCCCGAATACGCACTGGACGTGATTACCCTTTGCGAATCCATCGTGGAAAATCCCGACGCCATACTCCGCATTCAGCAGAACAAGGCCCGGAACGCAAGGCTTGATGAACTCAAGGCCCAGGGCATGGAATTCAACCAGCGCATGGAAGAAATCGAGAAGGTGGAATACCCCAAGCCACTGCGGGACTTTATCTACGACACCTACAACGCCTTTGCCGAAGTCCACCCGTGGGTAGATGTAAACGTGGAGCCCAAGAGCATTGTCCGCGAAATGTTTGAAAGCTTCAGCACCTTCAGCGGCTACGTGAAGCAGTATGGCCTGCAACGCATGGAAGCGATTTTGCTTCGCCACCTGAACTACGTCTATAAGGTTTTGAGCCAGACGGTTCCCGACGGCTACAAGAACGACGAACTCCGGGAAATGGAAGACTACCTGGGCGACATGATCCGCCGCACCGACTCGAGCCTTTTGGAAGAGTGGGAAAAGATGGCCCACCCCGAAGACTACCAGAAACGCCTGGAAGAGGGTGCCGCCGAAGACGAAGCGGAAAAAGCCTTCGGCGCCGACAAGGCCGCCGCCGACATCACCTACGACAAGAAACGTTTCTTGGGTATGGTGCGTCAGCGCATCTTCCAGATTATGGGAAACCTCTCCAAGCAGGATTTTGCAGCAGTTCTCGACAGCCTGGCCGACGACCTGGAAGAGGGACAGATGCTTGTGGACGGCGAAGGCAAGCCCTGGACAGAGAATACACTTACCGAAATCATGGCCGCCTACACGGCAGAACACCACAAGTTCCGCTTAGATGTGGAAGGCCGTGCTCTCGCCCACACCATAGTGACCTACGAGGGCGACGTGATGCATATCCAGCAGATGCTCCAGGACGAAGAGGAATTCAACGACTGGAGTATCGACTTCGAGATAAATCTTGCCGAAAGCCGCGAAGCGGGCGTGCCTCTCTTGAAGATGACCCGAATCGGGGAAGCGTAGTCAATTCGGAATTCAGAGTTCGGAATTCGGATTTTGTATTTTTGAATTGCATCTTTTGCTTTTAGGAATGTTAAAAATTTAGGAGAGAATAAATGCGCTTGTTTGCCTTTTTGATTGCCTTTGCCGTCGTTATGCCTTTTGCCTACGATGGCGACATGGACACCTACCACGAAGCCAAAGAGGAACTGGCCCTAGTCAGGGACGGCTACTTGAGTGCCCTGAACGTGGCCATGGACGATGCCAACGAAGGGGATCCTGAAGGCTGGTTCAAGGCCCGCGACAACGGGGAATGCGAAGATTGGGACGATCTGGAATATGTCGGTCCGGAGCTGGAACATTTCAAGTTGACAGAGATTCCTTACGGATTCCAGTTCAAGGGACGGCACGGGGCCTATGTCGTAGACGTGAAAATCAAGGTGGTCACCCGCGACACCGACATCTTTTACGATATCCAGTACCAGAAGGGCACAAACGCTCCCGGCAAGGAACTTGTCGAAGAAGTTTTCAAGAACGACCGCAAGGTCTTTTACGACCCCAAGTCGCCCTGCACCCGCGAGGCCGTCACCTGTATAGGCGAATACAGCAAGGGCACTCTCGGAACCCTGAAAAAGAAAAAGTCCAGATAGGCAATTATGAAAAAAACATCTGCCCAAAAGACATCGTTTGAACTTCGCATTCAGGAGGCCTTGTTTAACGCACAGGACCTAAAGTACATGGCTTTTCAAAGCGAGATGATTCCCACCATTCCCGTCGATTCTATTATCGGCGTGCGGACTCCCGACCTGAAGCTCCTTGCCAGGAATTTTTCGGCAGACCCAAAAATCAACAAATTTCTGAACAGGCTCCCGCACGAGTATTACGACGAGAACCAGCTCCATTCCTTTATCCTGTCAGGCATCAAAGACTTTGACGAATGCGTTGAGCAGTTAGAAAAATTTTTGCCCTTTGTGGACAACTGGGCCACCTGCGATCAGCTGAGGCCCAAGGTTCTAGGGAAAAAGGAAAATCGCAAGAAGCTGCTGGAACTCATAAAGTTCTGGATTCGCGGCAGGCTTGCTTCTGGCGAACCGGTTGAAGACGACACCTACATTGTCCGTTTCGGCGTTGAAATGCTGATGAACTGGTACTTGGACAACGATTTTGCCCCTATGTTCCTGCGGTGGGTTGCGGCAATCCGGAGAGACAGCTACTACGTGAAGATGATGGTGGCCTGGTATTTTGCTACGGCTCTGGTCAAGCAATACGATGCTACGATACCTTATATCCTGGAGCGCAAACTGGAACCCTGGACCTATAGCAAGACCATTCGGAAAGCTTGCGAAAGTTTAAGAATTACCCCCGAGCAAAAGGCGTACCTGAAAACGCTGAAAGTGTAGGCGGCCTGTATGGAATTTTAGGCACGCCCCTATTGTGCCTAAATCTTTACAATTAAGGACAATTTTTCTATCTTTGGCCCCGAAAATTGAAGTTCCGCGGGGTAATGGCCGGCGGAAAGGAGTCAAGATGAGCAAAGATTTGAAGGAACAGGCGCTGGAATACCATTCCATGGGCAAGCCCGGCAAGATCGAGATTGTGCCCACCAAGCCCCATAGCACCCAAACGGACTTGGGCCTCGCTTACACTCCGGGCGTGGCTGTGCCCTGCCTCGAAATCGAGAAGGACAACAACCTGGCCTACGAATACACCGGCAAGGGCAACCTGGTGGCGGTGATCAGTAATGGTACGGCGGGGCTCGGACTGGGCGACATTGGCGCCCTCGCGGGCAAGCCGGTGATGGAAGGCAAGGCGCTCCTGTTCAAGATTTACGCCGGTATTGACGTCTTCGATATCGAAATCAACGAGAAGGACCCGAAGAAGTTTATCGAAATCGTGAAGGGAATCGCCCCCACCTTCGGCGGCATCAACCTGGAAGATATCAAGGCTCCGGAATGTTTCGAAATCGAAGACACCCTCAAAGCGGAGCTGGACATTCCCGTGATGCACGACGACCAACATGGTACGGCCATCATTTCGTCTGCTGGCCTGTTGAACGCTATCGAGGTGGCGGGCAAGAGCATCCGCGACGTGAAGATGGTGGTGAACGGTGCCGGCGCTGCCGCCTGCGCCTGCACTCGCCTGTATCTTTCCCTGGGGCTCAAGAAAGAGAACCTGGTGATGTGCGACAGCAAGGGTGTTATCCGCAAGGACCGCAAGGGCTTAACCGAGGCAAAGGCCTTCTTTGCTACCGACCGCACCGACATCGAGACTCTCGCCGATGCCATGAAGGGTGCCGACGTGTTCGTGGGGCTTTCGAAGGGCAACATTTTGACCCGCGAAATGGTCCGCAGCATGGCCGACCAGCCCATCGTCTTTGCCCTGGCGAACCCCACTCCCGAAATCAGCTACGAAGAGGCCATGGCAAGCCGCGGCGACTTGATCTTTGCAACCGGTCGCAGTGACTACCCGAACCAGGTGAACAACGTCATCGGTTTCCCTTACATTTTCCGCGGGGCCTTGGACGTGCGCGCCACCTGCATCAACGAACACATGAAGCATGCCGCCGTGCGTGCGATTGCGGCTCTTGCGCACCAGCCCGTGCCCGACGTGGTGAACATCGCCTACAACGCACAGCGCTTTACCTTCGGCAAGGAATACCTGATTCCGAAGCCCCTTGACCCCCGCCTACTCACCGAAGTTTCTATTGCCGTGGCCAAGGCCGCCATCGAGAGTGGCGTGGCCCGCAAGCCCATAACCGACTGGGACGCCTATTACGACAAACTCCGCGACATGATGGGCTACGACAACAAGCTTATCCGCCAGTTCAGCGATACGGCCCGCAGCAACCCCAAGCGAGTGGTGTTTGCCGAAGGCGACAACCTCAACATGCTCAAGGCCGCCGTGCAGGCGAAGCTCGAAGGTGTCGCTCACCCGATTCTGCTCGGTAACGCCGAACGTATCCAGATGATGGCGAATAAGGAACAGCTCGACCTCACGGGCATCAAGATTGTGAACCCCCGCTCTCCCGAGGAATTTGAACGTCGCCGCAAGTATGCTGGCATTTACGCCGAAGAGAATGGCCGTAACGGCGTCACCTTCGACGAGGCCCGCGACGACATGTTCGAGCCCAACCACTTTGGCATGATGATGGTGAAGGTGGGCGACGCCGATGCATTCATTACCGGTGGTTATTCCAAGTACAGCGAAACCATCGAACTGGCCAAGGAAATTATCGGCATCCGCGAAGACTACAAACACTTCGGCGCCATGCACATCTTGAGCACCCGCAAAGGGACCTTCTTCTTGGCGGACACCCTGGTGAACCGCGACCCCGATACCGAAACTCTGGTGGATATCGTAAAGCTCACCCACGACGCGGTGAAGTTCTTTGCCCACGATCCCGTGATGGCTATGCTCAGCTACGCGAACTTCGGATCTGACAAGGAAGCCGCCCGCGGAACGGCCAACAAGGCTCGGGATGCGGTGAAGATGATTCACGAACAGTTCCCGGACTATGTTCTCGACGGCGAAATGCAGGTGAACGTGGCCCTGGACAAGGAACTGCGGGACTCCAAGTACCCCTTCAACAAGTTGAAGGGTCAGACGGTGAACACCTTGATTTTCCCGTGCCTCTCTTCGGCAAACACTACTTGCAAGATGCTCCTGGAAATGGGCGTAGGCGAATCTATCGGCCCTGTGCAGATGGGCCTGAACAAGCCGGTACACTTTACCGACTCCGACGCTTCGGTCCACGACATCTTCAACCTGACGGTGGCCGCCGTTATCGATGCCATTGTGCAGGAGAAGAAGGACGAAGAAAAGGACCGCAAGCGGTTCGACAAAATCTGGTAAAGAAAAGCCCGCTGATGCGGGCGTTTCTTTTTTCTAGTAACTCAGCTTTTCGGTGGAGCCTTCCTTGAAACTTCCCAGGCGGTAAACGAAATCGCAGTAGGTCTGCAGTTCCTTCAGGGCTTCTACCACCAGCGGGTCCTTGGGGTTTCCTTCGAAGGACAGGTGGAAGATGTATTCCCAGGGCCTGTCCGGATGGGGCCTGCTTTCGATGCGGGTCAGGTTCAGGTCCCGCTTGGCAAAACAGCCCAGCGCCGCATGGAGCGCTCCAGATTTTCCGGAATCGTTCAGCATAAAGAGCAGGGTGGTCTTGATGGGGGTGTCGCCGGACCCGACTTCGGGCAAATCGACGGCCACCTTCTGGATGGCGTAAAAGCGGGTGAAGTTCACGCCCTTCAGGTTCTCAATTCCTTCAGCCAGAATATCCAGGCCGTAGAACTTGGCGGCGTAGGCACTGGCGATGGCACCGAGAGTCTTGTCTCCGCGCTTGGCTACCTCTTCGGCGCTGCCTGCGGTGTCGTAGAAGGCTACACTTTCGATACCGGGATTGCGACCGAAGAATCGGCTGCACTGGGCAAGGCCCTGGGGGTGGCTCAGCACCTTCTTCAGGTCCCCGAGTTTCACTCCGGGCAGGGCGCACAGGGTATGGGAAATCTGGAGCTTTACCTCCGCCACGATGGGCAGGCGCCACTTGTAAAGCAGGTCGTAATTTTCGTAGATGGAACCTGCCGTAGAATTTTCGATGGGAATTGCACCGCCATCTACGGCGCCGGTCTCGATGCTCTGGAAAATTTCACCGAAGGTGTCCATAGGCACCACTTCGATGTCTGTTCCGAACAAATGATAAGCGGCACTTTCGCTATAGGCTCCGCGACGACCCTGGAATGCAATTTTTTTCATGGTGCAAAAGATAGTAATTGGTCTTTAGGGGCTAGGGGTTAGGATCTAGGGGCTAGGGGTTTGAGGTGAGATTAGTTATGAGTTTTCAGTTATGAGTTATCAGTCCACAATTTGGCGCCTTCGGCGCGATTATAAAAACTCACTACTCACCACTCACAACTCATAACCCACAACTCATAACTCATTACCTGAACCGTCTTGCCCCCTGGTACTTAGGTCGCCAGTAGTTGTCGCTCATGGGGGATATCATCACGCCCTTGCTGGAGCTGGCGTGGGTAAAGCGGTCCCCTTTCAGATAAATTCCCACGTGGTCGATTTTCCAGAAACTGCCAAAGAACACAAGGTCCCCTTCCTGCAGGCTTCCCCGGCTCACGGAACTCCCTCGGCTGTCGTCGTACATCTGGCCTGCGTTATGGGGCAGGCTTATTCCGTAATGACTCTTGTAAAGTTGCATCACGTAGCCGGAGCAGTCCGTGCCGGACTTGGAACTGCCCCCGTAAACATAGGGTGTTCCAATCCAGGACCTGGCCAGCTGTTCCAAGGAAGAATTGGAGGCTTGTCTGGGAGCGTTTTCGCGGGCCATTTTGGTGGCGGCTGCTTGTTTGGTGGCCCCTGCGGTGGTATGCTTGTTCGTAGGCGCTCTGCTAGGAGATTTCGTCGTAGATGCTCCATCCCTGGTGTCCGATTCCGCCTTTGCTGTGGATGTCGGCTCGCTGGGAGCGGATTTGTATCCACCGATACTCCTGTCATAACCGGTGCGCACAGGGAAAGTGCAACAGCACAAGCCCATACAAACAAGGGCTATTGCAAAGCCGGCAATGTATTTGGCAAACAGGACCATCGTTCTAAAATTAACAAACAATCAGTCTTCGGGCGCGGTAGGCGGCACGCGAGCAATCACTCCCACTGTTCCGCGGGTTGCCTTGACCAAATCTGCCGGGGCAATCTTTAGCTGCAGGCCACGCTCACCGGCACTCACATAGATGAACGGGAACTGCAGGGCGGTTTCGTGAATGAAAATGGGAAAGTTCTTCTTGAGGCCAAGAGGGCTGCAACCGCCCCGGATGTAGCCTGTCAGCGGGGTCAAGTCCTTCAAGGGAACGGTATCGATTTTCTTGTTGCCGCTGACCTTGGCGGCCCCCTTCAAGTCCACTTCCAAGTTGCCAGGAACGACGCATATCAGATAGCCAATTTTGTCGCCATGGACTAGGATTGTCTTGAAAACCTGGTTGATGTCTTCGCCCAGGCTGTCCGCCACGTGTTGGGCGCCCAAGTCGTTTTCGTCCACTTTGTAAGGGATCAGCTCGTACTGGATCTTTAGACGGTCCAAGATTCGGGCAGCGTTTGTCTTCTTGATATCCATAAATGTCCTCGGAGGGAAAGATAAAATTTTATATTGTGGAAAAAACTTGGGGGTGCTGTAGGAACTATGGCTGAGAACAAACCCCTTGAACCTGTGCCAGTAATTTGGCCGTAGGAAAAGTGAGGAATATATGGATATAAAGGGTGCGACCTTTCCGCAATCCAGCAAGATTTATGTGCAGGGAAAATTGTTTCCCGAGATTCGCGTGGGCATGCGGGAAGTAAAGATTGACGACCCCAAGACTCCGGTAGTGCCCGTTTACGATACCAGCGGACTTTACGGCGACGCCTCTGCAGAAATTGACATAAAGAAGGGTCTTCCCAAGATTCGAGAAGGCTGGCGAAATTGGCTCAAGGACGTTCCCGGTGCAGAAGATTGCAAGACCCAGCTGGACTTTGCACGCAAGGGAATCATCACTCCCGAAATGGAATACGTGGCCATTCGAGAAAACCAGCGCCTAGACGAAATCTTGCCCAAGGATTCGGGCATCAAGCCTATCACGCCGGAATTCGTCTGCTCCGAAGTGGCTGCAGGCAGGGCTATAATCCCTTCCAATATGAACCACCCGGAATGCGAACCTATGATTATCGGAAACGCCTTCCTCACCAAGATCAATTCCAACATCGGGAACTCCGCCCTCAGTAGCGGAATCGAAGAAGAAGTGGAAAAACTGGTGTGGTCAGTCAAGTGGGGGGCCGACACCGTCATGGACCTTTCCACCGGCAAGAATATTCACGAGACCCGTGAATGGATTCTGCGTAACAGTCCCGTACCTATCGGCACCGTGCCTATCTACCAGGCTCTTGAAAAAGTCAAGGGCAAGGCCGAAGACCTGACCTGGGAAGCCTACCGCGACACCCTGATTGAACAGGCCGAACAGGGCGTAGATTACTTCACCATCCATGCGGGACTTTTGCTGAAACACATCCCGCTGACTCTCAAGCGCACCACGGGAATCGTGAGCCGCGGAGGCTCTATCCTTGCGCTGTGGAGCATGGTCCACAAAAAAGAAAACTTCCTTTACACCCACTTCCGGGAAATCTGCGAGATTCTCGCCAAGTACGACGTGGCGGTTTCCCTTGGTGACGGGTTGCGTCCGGGATCCATTGCCGACGCCAATGACGCCGCCCAGTTCGGAGAACTGGAAACCTTGGGCGAACTGACCAAAATCGCCTGGGAATACGGCGTGCAAGTGATTATCGAAGGCCCAGGCCATGTGCCCATGCACAAGATTCAAGACAACATGGCCAAGCAGACGGAAAAATGCTTCAACGCCCCCTTCTACACCCTGGGCCCCCTCACCACCGACATCGCTCCCGGCTATGACCACATTACCTCGGCCATCGGAGCGGCGCAGATTGGCTGGTACGGAACCGCCATGCTTTGCTACGTGACGCCCAAGGAACACTTGGGACTCCCGGACCGAGATGATGTGCGCGCCGGTGTGGTAACCTACAAACTGGCAGCCCATGCGGCGGACCTCGCCAAGGGTCATTTCGGAGCCCAGTTCCGTGACGACGCCCTTTCCCGCGCCCGTTTCGACTTCCGCTGGAACGACCAGTTCGCCCTATCCCTGGACCCTGAAAAAGCCATGGAATTCCATGACAAGACCCTTCCCGAAAGCCGCGCCAAGAGCAGTCATTTCTGTAGCATGTGCGGCCCGAACTTCTGCAGTATGAGGATTTCCAAGGCTATAAGAAATTTCGTTGAAAAAGGCGAAGTGGGAGACGTCTAGGGACGCACATGCGCCGAGTCGAAGCAACAGGTCGAAGCGTTCCTACTCTAGCATAATCGTGAAGGGGCCGTCGTTTACGAGGCTCACCTGCATATCGGCACCGAATTTCCCTGTCTGTACGACGGGGATTTCTTTTTTGCACTGGGCGATGATGTATTCGTAGAGTTCGTTTGCGAGTGTGGGGTTGCCTGCACCGTTGAAAGTCGGACGGTTTCCCTTGTTGCAGTTGGCGTAAAGCGTGAACTGCGAGACCAGCAGGAGCTCGCCGCCTACGTCCTTGATAGAAAGATTCGTCTTGCCGTTTTCGTCGGCAAAGATGCGCAGCGCGAGCATCTTGCGGATGAGCCTGTCGGCGATTTCGCGGGTATCGTCTTCGCCCACGCCGATGAGAATCATGTAACCTTTGCCGATTTTTCCGACGGTTTCGCCCGCAATATCCACCTGGGCGTTCAATGCTCGCTGAATCAAGAATTTCATATTACTCCGCGCTGGCCAAGGCCTTCTTGTAGATGTCCTGCATCACGAGGCCCGCAATCATGAATCCGAAAATGGCAGTGGAGTGCGCCATGGTGCCGTTGATTTGCGCCTTACTGCTGCACCATTCGTGATCGACCAGGTTTGCATTCTGGAGTTCGGCTTCGCTTCTTTCGTGGCGCACCTTGGGGCACATGCAGGCGTCGGTGCCACAAGAGGAATTCTTGCCGCGGTTTTTCAGGAGTTCGTCGCTGTAGACGCATAGCACTTTTTTCTTGAGAGCCATTTTCTTTTTCTTGAACTTGTCGCGGAGCGCGCGGGCGAGCGGGCAACCGGCAACCTTCCAAAATTCGGCGACCTTGATTCGCGTGGGGTCCATCTTGAGGGCTGCGCCCATCGAAGAGAAGACTGTGGCCTTGGTGCGTGTGGCGTGCCACAACAGCTGCATCTTGTTTTCGAGGCTATCGATGGCATCGATGATGTAGTCGAATGTGTCCAGTTGGAATTTGTCCGTATTCGCTTCTTCGTAGATGTCTTGGAGTGCTACGATGTTTGCGTGGGGGTTGATTTCGAGCAGACGATTTTTCAGCACGTCCACCTTGACTTGCCCCACGGTTTTCGTGGTGGCCATCAGTTGGCGGTTCACGTTGGTGACGCACACGCGGTCAGAATCGACGAGCACGAGTTCCTTGATGCCGGAACGCACCAGGCTTTCGGCGCACCAGCTGCCCACACCGCCGAGACCGAAGATGATGACGCGCTTCTGGTAGATGTTGCCCATCACGTCGTCCCCGAGCAGGAGCGATGTGCGGTTAAAGATGCCTTTCTCGATTCCCATACGAATCCCGGTTAACCGAAGAGTCGGAGAACGCGCTTGATGCCTGCGACAAAGCGGTCGATGTCGCGCTTCAGGGTGTACGCGCCGAAGCTCAAACGAAGCGTGGCGTCGACGCCGAAGCGGTCCATGACGGGTTGGGCGCAGTGGTGTCCGCTGCGGACGGCCACGTTTTCTTCGTCGAGAATCATGGCGGCGTCGCTGACGGCGATGCCGTCGAGGGTTACGCTGATAAGGGCGCCGCGTTCCTTCGGGTTCCCGAAGATTTTTACCTGCGGGATTTGCGCAAGCTGTTCCAGCGCGTAGTTCGTAATTTCTTCTTCGTGCTTGCGGATGTTTTCGATGCCTACTGCGTTAATCCATTCAATGGCCTTGCCGAGCCCGATGACTTCGGCAATCATGGGCGTGCCTGCCTCGAAACGTGCGGGAACGTCGGCGAAAGTCGTCTTTTCGAAGGTCACGTTCTTGATCATCTCGCCGCCACCATGCCAGGGGGGCATGCTGTCGAGAACATCGTACTTGCCGTAGAGTACGCCTACGCCTGTCGGGCCGTACATCTTGTGTCCGCTGAAGGCGAGAAAATCGCAGTCCAGCTTTTGCACGTCAATCTTGATGTGGCTTGAACTCTGGGCGGCGTCAATTAAAACTTTCGCTTGGGGTGCGGCGGCGCGAACGGTCGCGATAATTTCTGCAATCGGGTTCACTGTGCCCACGGAATTGCTCACGTGGGTGACGGCCACCATCTTGGTTCGCGCATTCAACAACCCGGGAAGTGCTGCCAAATCCAGATCGCCGTTGTCCAAAACGGGAATCACCTTGATCTTGGCGCCCTTCATTTCGGCGACCAGCTGCCAGCTCACGATGTTTGCATGGTGCTCCAGGCCGCTAATCAGAATCTCGTCGCCCGCTTCGAAGAACTTGCGGCCGAAACTCCACGCCACCAGATTGATGCTTTCGGTGGTGCCGCGGGTGAACACGATTTCGTCTTCGGTCTTCGCGTTAATAAATTTTGCGACATTCTTGCGCGTTGCTTCGAACGCTTCGGTGGTGCGGGCGCTCAGACGGTACACGCCGCGCTTTACGGAACTGTAGTGCTTGCGGTAAAAGTCGTCCATCGCGTCAATGACGCATGCGGGCTTTTGCGTGGTGGCCGTGCTGTCCAAGAAGGCGAGGGGCTTTGCGTCCTTATCGCCTGCGACAAGCATCGGGAATTCGCTACGGATTTTTTCTGCATCAATATTTGCATCAATCATGGGCCCAAATATAGAAAATAGGGTGGGTTCATTTGATAGTTATTAGTTAGTAGTTACTAGTTACTAGCATCATCAGGGTGGAACTTTTATATATTTACACCGCAAAAAAAGAGGGTTACAATGAAAATTCTTAGAGGCTTGTTAAGTGTAGGAGTTCTTGCCCTGGGCGTTACAACTGCTTTTGCCCAAGAGGCATTTCGCGAAGCGATAGACAACCAGGATATCGCCACCGCTAAAAAAATGGTGAAGAACAACGAAATAGAAGAAATCTATTGCGGCAAGTTGAATGCCAACGACGCCGTAGCCGTCTTCGAGAAAATTTTCAAGTCCATGCCCGACGAATCCTTTGCCCAGTGCCCGTCGCAGTTTGCCTACGGCTACGGAGCAAAAGTCTGCGCCAACGCCAAGACGATGAATGCCTGTAGCGAAGTGGTAAGCTACCTGCTCATGGAAGGAACAGCGGGCAACGCCAACGCCCTGGAGGCTTTGGACAAAGTGGTCAAGGCCGCCCTCAAGACCAAAGCCTTTGCCAAGCCCGTCAAGGAACAGGTGGACACCACCACATGGGTGGCCTGCCCCAAGAAAGGCAAGGACAAGGAATTCTGCAAGTTGCAGTGCGAGACCCAGGCCGATTCCCTGAACGACGAAGCCCGCAAGCAGACCTGCGCCACGAAGCCCGAACATTTCATCGAAACCACCATTACCGTCACCAAGCCCTCTCCCCTCTACGAAAAAATCCGCACAGGCCTTACGGAAGGTTACTGGAAATCTCCCATGACCGTGGCGGAAAATTTTTCCAAATTGATTCAGGCAAACGCAAAGGCCCTTTCTATTGCAGACTCGACTATCCCAAACATTGCCTACGTAAATCGCTGGGCCGACAAGCACAAGGCCGATTCTACGGAACTGCCCGGTGGCGAACTGTTCCGGTTCTGCACCGCTTGGCAACCGGCGGTAGATTCCATCTTGGCATCGAAAGAGTTTGAAACCCGCTGCCCCGTATTCGAGTACTTTACAGACAACCGCGACGGACAGACCTACAAGGTCAAGGAAATCAACGGCACAAAGTGGTTCGTGCAGAACCTGAACTTTGCCATGGAAGAAGGCTCCATGTGCTACGACCGCGAAGACGACAACTGCAAGGTCTATGGACGCCTCTACACCCAAGAAGCCGCCCAAAAGGCCTGCCCCGAAGGAACTAGGCTTTCTACGGACGAAGACTGGAAAATGCTGGAGATTTACGCCGGTGGCGCCAACACCGCCGCAGAACGCCTCCGCAGTAACGGAAGCGACAACTATGCCTTTACTGCCCTGTTCGGAGGCTATGCCAACAAGAACAACATCTCGGTCATCGTCGGCGAGGGCGCCTATTTCTGGACAAACCAGGACGGCGGCGACGGCCGAGGCGTAGCCCGCTCCATGTTCAGCACAGACAAAGAAATTTCAAACATTTCTGTAGATAAGAAATTCTCCCTGTCGGTCCGCTGCGTGGTGAATAATGAGTAGTGAGTTGTGAGTTGTGAGTTGTGAGTTGTGAGTAGTGAGTTGTGAGTTGTGAGTAGTGAGTTTTTATAATCGCGCCGAAGGCGCCAAATTGTGGACTGATAACTCATAACTGAAAACTCATAACTAATCTCACCTCAAACCCCTATCCTCTAGATCCTAGCCCCTATCACCTAGCCCCTAGATCCTAACCCCTTCCCGCCATGTTCTCTCCTACCTGCAATCGCGAAACCTGGATAAAGCGTCAAGACCTGATGCGCAAGGTTCGCGCTTTCTTCGAAGCACGGGGCGTGTTGGAGGTAGAAACGCCGGTGCTGTCCAACGCTTGCGGCACCGACCCGCAGCTGGATTACTTCGAGATTGAATCGCCTCGCCGTTTCATGATGACCAGTCCGGAATTCCACATGAAACGCCTACTCTCGGCAGGGTTCGGCGACATCTTCCAGATTACCAAGTCCTTTCGTAAGGACGAATTCGGCGCACACCACAACAACGAATTCAGCATGGTGGAATGGTACCGTGTGGGCATGCCCCAGGAGCAGCTGATGGACGAGGTGGAAGCCCTGGTTTCGGAGATTCTCGGGAAACCCATCAACGCCCGCCGCACCCGCTGGATTGATGCCTTCAGGAATTATGCCGGAGTGAACCCCCTTACCGCCACCGACGGAGACTTCGTCGCAGCCTGCAGATCCAAAGACATTCCCCTCCCAGCAGCCTCTACAGACATGTCCCGCGAGGACTGGTGGGACTACCTGATGGTCTTTGCCGTAGAACCGGCGTTAGCGAAGAATGGTCCGGAATTCATTCTGGATTACCCCCAGTCCCAGGCGGCTCTCGCCCAGACCTACGTGGGCGAAGACGGCCACACCTGGGCCCGCCGGTTTGAACTGTTTGTGGATCAGGTGGAACTTTGCAACGGCTATACGGAACTGACCGATGCCAAGGAACAGCGCAGGCGTTTCGAGGCCGACCTTGAAATCCGCCGTAGCATGAACAAGCCTTTGCCACCGATAGACGAAAACTTCTTGCAGGCGCTGGAATCGGGGATGCCCGCCAGCTCCGGCGTGGCGCTGGGCCTGGACCGGCTCTTTATGCTGGCCCTGAACAAGGCAGAAATCAAAGACGTGATTCTTTTCCCCAGCCCAATTGCGTAAGATGATCATTCCGGAATGAGGGCAACACCTCTTGTGGCCATCACACCTCATACCCCTAGCCCCTAAATCCTAGATCCTAACCCCTAATCCCTATCCCCTAATAACTTCTCGATTCGCCGCCGTAGCTCCGACTCGCTGGCATCACCCACGAACACCTTGTCGATGTTGTCCTCTTTGTCCACCAGGTAGCTTACGGGAATGACTCCCGGATTCCCGAGAGCGTTCATGGCGTCGTAGTTCCAGTGGACCACGGTCCAGGGCATTTCCTTAGCCTTCTTGAATCGGGCCATCACTTTCAGGTTCTCGTCTTCGTCAATCATCAAGATTTTTAACCCCCTGGAGCCGTATTCCTGATGGAATTTCTGGAGCATGGGGATTTCCATGAGGCAACCAGGGCACCAGCTGGCACTCAAAACGATAAGCGTGGCAGTCCCCTTTTCACTTGCGTAGTCCGTCCGGCTGCCATCGGCCTTCAGTGCCTCAAAGTTCACTACCGTCTTTGGGATTTCACGAAAAGACCGTTCCAGGGAAACGGTGCGGTACAGGTAGATTCCCCCTAGCAAAACAAGGGGAATCAAAGCCCATTTTAGTGTAGAAATACGCATTATGCCGTAGAATTTATGAAATTTCGCTCCTTTTTAGTTATATTCTTGAATATGGCATACAATATTCAAGAACTTCTTTCTGAAATGGTCAAACGCGGAGCCTCCGACTTGCATATCACGGCAGGTTCCCCTCCCCTACTCCGTATCTCCGGCAAACTCACCCCTATCGGGGCCGACAAACTGAAACCGGACGAAACCATGCGCATGACCTACAGCCTCATGAACGAGATGCAGAAGAAGACCTTCGAACAGCAGAAGGAATGCGATTTCTCCTTCGGTATTGCAAACCTTGCCCGTTTCCGTGCCAATGCCTACCTGCAGCGCGGTTGCGTGGCCCTCGCCCTCCGTATCATTCCGCTAGATATCCGCACCTTCAAGGACCTGGGTCTCCCGAAAATTTTGGCCGAGTTCACCACCCGTCCCTCGGGCCTGGTTCTGGTGACCGGTGCCACCGGTTCCGGTAAGTCCACAACCCTTGCAGCCATGATCGACAAGATCAACAAGGAACGCCACGACCACATTCTCACCGTAGAAGACCCCATCGAATTTTTGCACAAGCACCAGGGTTGCATGGTGAACCAGCGCGAAGTGGGAAGCGACACCAACAGTTTCGCCCAGGCACTGAAGATGGCCCTCCGTCAGGACCCCGACGTGGTGCTCATCGGCGAAATGCGTGACCTGGAAACCATCCGTGCAGCCTTGACCATCGCCGAAACAGGTCACTTGGCCTTCGCGACACTCCACACCAACTCCTGCGTGCAGACCATCAACCGTATCGTGGACGCTTTCCCCAAGGGCGAACAACAAACGGTGCGCACCCAGCTGTCTTTTGTGCTCCAGGGTGTGATATGCCAGACTCTGGTTCCCCGCATTGGCGGCGGGCGCGTCATGGCCTACGAAATCATGAACGTGACTCCCGGTATCCGAGCCCTAATTCGCGACGACAAGGTGCACCAGATCGAATCCATGATCGAAATCGGCCAGAAGTTCGGCATGAACACCATGAACATGTGTCTCTGCGAATTGGTCAAGAACCGCAAGGTGGACCGTTTCGAAGCCCTTTCTCGCTCCCCCAGCCCCGACCAGCTGGAACAGCTGTTCGTGAAGGAAGGTGTGTAACCTATGCCAGAGTTTTTGTACAAAGCCCAAAACACCCAGGGCAACGTTTTCCAGGGCTCCCTAGAAGCCAAGGACAAGGCCGAAGCCGAGTCCATGCTCCTGCGACGCAGACTTGTTATCACCAGCCTGAAAAAGAAACCTACCGAAATCAAGATTAAAATCGGTTCGGGGATTTCGCATGCCGACATCGCCAGGTTTACCCGTATGTTCTCGTCCATGAGTTCGGCGGGTCTTCCCATGCTCCAATGCTTGAATATTTTGGAAGAACAGTGCGAAAACCCGGAACTTAAATCAGTCATTCACAAGATTACCCAGTCCATCAACGGCGGTTCTTCTTTGGCAGACGCCTTGGCCCAGCACCCCAAGGTGTTTGGCCCTCTGTACACCAACATGGTGGCGGCCGGTGAAGCGGGTGGTATTCTAGACGGCATCCTTGCCCGTCTGGCGGAAACCCTTGAAAACCAGGAACGCCTGAAGCGCAAGGTGAAAAAGGCCTTGACCTACCCGGTGATGTTGGTGATCGTGGGTATCTTGGTGGTGATTGCCCTTATGACCTTCGTGGTGCCTACCTTCGCTGAACAGTTTGCCGCCCTCGATGCGGAACTTCCGGCACCGACCCTCGTGGTGATGAGCATATCGGACTTTATACGAGACAACGCGGCTTTCATGGCCATTGGGGTTGTCATCTTGATTGTCGGATTCAAGCTGGCCATGAAAGTTCCATCCATCAGGTTTGCCTGGGATGGCTTTATGCTGAAAGTTCCAAAACTAGGCGACCTGCAGATTAAATCTACAACGGCTAGTTTTGCCCGCACCTTGGGAACCCTTTTGAACGCCGGTGTGTCCATTATGGATTCCCTTAAGGTGGTGGCCTCTACCGTGAGCAACAAGGTAGTGGAAAAATCCATCAACAAGATTTCTATCGGTATCGCTGGCGGTAAGTCCATCGCGGAACCCATGACCGACGTCGGCATTTTCCCTCCCATGGTTATTCAGATGACCGGCGTGGGTGAAAAGACCGGTAACCTTGGTGGTATGCTCCTGAAGCTCGCGGACTTCTACGATGAAGAAGTGGATGCCGCCGTGGACGCCGTGGTGGGCATGATGGAACCGATGATTATCGTGTTCCTGGGCGGTGCCGTCGGTGGCTTGCTGATTGCTATGTATATGCCTATGTTCAGCATGGGCGACGCTATCAAAGGGTGATATTTTGCCGAAAGCCGGCGCGATGCCTCGTTGCCCCCGGCCTCACGTATTATCAATACGCTACGGCCGGTAAGGCGCCTCGCCTAGCTTGCCTTTCGGCAAAATCTCGATTTTGGATAATAGCAAATCCGCTTTAAGCGAAATTTTGGATGTTGTGTTCGTCCAACAAAAAACACACTTAATACAGTTTTACAAAAACGACACTCAGTGTGCTAACCCGGTCCTTGAAACGATTGTATATTATGGGAAAAAGAGAGGTAATCCCATGAAAACGAAATTCATTCTTCCAATTATTGCGCTAGGCCTGTTTGCCGCATGCTCCGACGATAGCAGCAGCGGTAATCCCACAGAACCAGGTGCCGATCCGACCGTGGAATCCTCCGCATCGGAAGAAACACCCAGTTCCGATTCCACTCCTCTCGAGCCCTTCCGCAAAGAAGTGGAAAATACTATTCCGAACAACACC
>CALATK010000174.1 GCA_937891805.1 uncultured Fibrobacter sp.
CCGCCATCCCCGCCACGAGCAGAATACGGGGAGCGTTTTCTACATGAATCTTGGAACTCATGTTGTGCCCGAGGGTCGCCCCGATTTGCATGGCTACGCCTTCGCGGCCGGAACTTCCGCCAAAGAGGTGGGTAACCCAAGTGGTTGCCATGATAAGCGGAATCAGACGCAGGGGGATTTCTTTTTCCTTTCCGTGGGCTACGTCAAAGATGATTCCCATGCCTCGTTCGGAGCCGTTGCCAAGCTTTTTGTAGGTGAACACGATGGCAAGGCCCGCTAGGGCCAGCCCAGGAATCCAGTAAAGCGGGTGGGCGTCGCGGATATCGCTGACATTCTGCAGGATAGACCCGAAAAAGGCGCAAAGGGCCCCGACGATAGTCCCGAGGATCAGGGCCACCACGATGAGTACCGGCTGTGAAATCCAGTGCATCACCTTTTCTTTGACTTTGGCCTTGGCCATACGCATGGCCTGTTCCCTCATTTCGGGTGTCATATTCTGGTATATTTCTTGCCAATTGTTGAAGTTCATCGCAAAGTCCTTTTTCGGCGCCAAATTTAGAAAAAGGCAAGAAAAGAAAATGTCGGCCTCGCGACCGACACTCTAATTTTTTTCTGGATCCTTCGCTCCCTAACAGTCACTCAGGATGACGAATGGCGCATTACTTGTTGTTCGCGCGGATGAGGTTGAGGGCGGAGCCTGCCTTGAACCATGCCCACTGCTGTTCGTTATAGGTGTGGCTGAGGGCGATGTTATCGACCGAGCCATCTTTGTGGTGGGCGACGAGCGTGAACTCGGAACCTGGAGCGAACTTGGTGAGACCGACGATGTCGAACACGTCCTGTTCCTGGATCTTGTCGTAGTCGGCGGCGTTCTTGAAGGTGAGGGCGAGCATGCCCTGCTTCTTGAGGTTCGTTTCGTGGATGCGGGCGAAACTCTTCACGATCACGGCCTTTACGCCGAGGAAGCGCGGTTCCATGGCGGCGTGTTCGCGGCTAGAACCTTCACCGTAGTTTTCGTCACCGATGACGATGGAGCCCGTGCCCTTGGCTTTGTAAATCTTGGCGAGTTCCGGAACTTCCTTGTATTCACCGCACTGGCAGAGGACCTTGTTGGTTTCGCCGTTGAAAGCGTTCACGGCGCCGATGAGCATGTTGTTCGAAATGTTTTCGAGGTGACCGCGGTAGTTGAGCCACGGACCGGCCATGGAGATGTGGTCGGTGGTGCACTTGCCCTTGGCCTTGATGAGGAGCGGGGCACCGGCGATGTCCTTGCCGTCCCAAGCCGCGAACGGTGCGAGGGCCTGGAGGCGCTTGCTTTCGGGGTTGATAGAAACGGTAATCTTGGAACCGTCTTCTGCTGGAGCCTGGTAACCGGCGTCCTTGACTTCGAAGCCCTTCGGCGGAAGTTCGCACTGTTCCGGCGGGTCGAGCTTCACGGCCTTGCCCTCATTGTTCACGAGGGTGTCGGTCATCGGGTTGAAGCGGATATCGCCAGAGAGGGCGGCAATCACAGCCATGAGCGGGGAGGCGACGAAGGCGTGAGTGTTCGGGTTGCCGTCGGCGCGCTTTGCGAAGTTGCGGTTAAAGCTGTGAACGATGGTGTTGAGTTCCTTCTTGTCGGCACCGGCACGGTCCCAGCGGCCAATGCAAGGACCGCAGGCGTTCGTCATGATGGTGGCGCCGAACTGCTTGAACAAGTCGATGAGGCCGTCGCGTTCGGCGGTGTAGCGCACCTGTTCGGAACCCGGGTTGATGAGGAGCGGGCACTTCGGGCTGAGACCCTTTGCGAGGGCCTGCTTGATCATGTTCGCTGCCATGAACAGGTCTTCATAGCTGGAGTTCGTGCAAGAACCGATGAGGGCGGCGCTTACGACCGGCGTAGATTCCGGCTTAGTTTCGGTGGCCTTGAGGCTTT
>CALATK010000175.1 GCA_937891805.1 uncultured Fibrobacter sp.
TTCCATAAAACTCTCCTTATAATAAGATAAATATATTATATAATATAATACAAAAGTTGTCAATATCCTGTTTTCCAAACACTTGATTTTTCAAAAATATATGATATACTTAAGTAAATACGCAAGATAATACTTATGATGTACGTATTTACAAGTAAAAAAAGAGGTTCTCGCGAACCTCTTTTTTGCGTTTTATTTTACAGTAACCAAAACCTTGTGTGTTTTGCCGTCCTTGAAGTCCGGGATGATAATGCCGTCAATTGATTTGCCGTCAACGGTGATTTCAAGGCTGTCTGCCTTGTATTTTACGCTTGGGTTGGAGATTGTAACCTCGTAGGTTGCACCGCGGAACTTGCGGGTCACCTTGAAGCCATCCCACTTGGAGGGGATGCAGGGGTTGATAATCAGGCCCTTGAAGCTTGCGCGGACACCGATGATGAACTGGGTTGCAGCCTGGTAGGTCCAGGAGCTGGTTCCGGAGAGCCATGCGTTACGGCCCATACCGAACTGCTTGTGTTCGTCGCCGAGAATGTTCTGCGGGTAGCAATAAGGTTCAGATTCGAACTCGTCGAGCTTGGTGTTCTTGGCAGCCGGGTTAATTTGGTTGTAATACTGGAAGGCCTTGTCGCCACGGCCGAGAATGGTTTCGGCAATCATCACCCACGGGTTGGTGTGGAGGAAGATACCGCCGTTTTCCTTGGCTCCGGGAGGATAGGTGGAGATGCCACCCACGTTGGGGTCGAAGCCGCGGTAGCCCGGAGTAGAGCTCTTCACGCCGTTGGCGGTGTTGAGGAGCTTGTTCAGGCTGTCCATGCCCATTACGGCGCGGTCGCCGGTAGCGATACCGGAAATCACGGACCAGGACTGGCTATTGCAGTAAATCTTGCCGTACTTGGCCTTGTTGGTACCGTAGGCGTTGCCCTGCTTGTCGAACCAGCGGACCCACCACTTGCCGTCCCAGGCGCTCTTGTTGAAAGCGGCCTTCACGTCTTCGTACCACTTCTTGTACATTTCCACGGACTTCTTGTCGCCGAGAGCTTCGCAGATGTCCATCATCTCGAGCAATGCCTTGGCGTAGAGGCCGGTGTTGAAAGAAGATTCTGCACCGAGAGGCAGGTTCATGCAGTCGTTCCAGTCGGCAAAGCCGAGGAGCGGAAGGCCGTGCTTGCCCAGGTGGGTGCGGGTAAAGTTGAGGGAGCGCTTCAGGTGTTCAAGGACAGTGCCCTTTTCACGCTGGGCGCGCTTCTTGCCGGCTTCATAGAACGGAACTTCTTTCTTGAGAAGATCCATCTTGCCGGTTTCCTTGAGGTAGTTTGCAATCGTGAGCACGATCCAGAGGTGGTCATCGCCGTACCAGTCAGCGTAAGCCGGCTTGCCATGTTCGTCGAGAACACCCTTCTTTTCGCGGGAGTCACCGGCGTTGGCTTCGTTGCCGTTGTCTTCTTCGAGGGCAAGCGGAGCGTACTGGTGCATGGCGTTACCTTCGGGGCGCTGCACAGAGAGCAGGTTCAAAGCGAGCTGGAGAGCTTCTTCCGGCATGTGGCTCATGACGCCCATCAGGTCCTGGCTGGAGTCACGGTAACCGATACCGCGGCTGGTGCCGTAGCCCAGCTGGTACAGGGACAGGTAGCGGCTCCAGTTCTTGGTGGTGTGGCACTGACGGGGGTTGTGGACGTTCACCATGGAGTTGAACGCTGCATCCGGAGTCTGCACCTGGATCGTGGAGAGGTAGTTTTCCCAGAACTTGGCCAGTTCGTCGAAAGCCTTGTCCACGTTCTTCAGGTCGCGGTACTTGGCGATGGCCTTGGCGGCAACCTTCAGGCTCTGTTCCTGACCCAGCTGGGTGCAGGTGCGGAAGGTCTTGCCTGCGGCAATCTTGCCAGCGTGGATCATGAGAGCGGCAATGTTGTCGCCACGGTCGCATTCGCTGTTGGAAAGTTCTTTGTTGGCGAGGCTGAGCGGAGCGGCCCAGGAACCCATTTCGTTTGCACCGAGGAACACGCGGCGGTCGCCATCGAAGCTACCGACCTTGCAGTTCGCGGTCACATAGTTCACGGCAAAATCGCGCTTCATGTAGGCGTACTGTTCCAGCACCACGTGGCCGTCCTTTTCCCAGTGGCCCTTGAGGGTCATGGTCTGGGGAACCCAGTCGGCGTTGGTGAGCTGCTTTTCAGCTTCGAAGTGGCTGAATTCATAAACCGGGACAATGTCCACTTCCTTGGCGGTCTTGTCGATGTTGGTGACCTGGATATCCTGAAGGAGGGTGTTGGAACCCGTGGGCACGAAAATCGTCACCTGGGTGCGGAGGCCTTCGCATTCGGCGATCCAGCGCATGTAAGAAAGACCCACGTGGCATTCCCACTTCTTCATCTTGGTGAGGGTCGGGACCACGAACGGGGAGAACACGGTGTAACCCTTGGCGTTCTTCACACGGATATAGATGGTGCTGGCCTTGAAGTCAGAGCAGGGCATCTGGGCGATGTACTTGGTGATACGGTTCAGGGCGGGGTCGCCCTTGCAAACCAGGGTACCGCCGGTGGTATCCACGATACCGCCGAAGTTCAAAGTACCGACGTAGTTACACCACTTAATCGGGGTTGCCGGGGTGGTGAGCACGTATTCTTTCTTGGCGTCATCGAAGTAGCCGTACTTGGCGGCCGGGGCCTTGGAGGCGACCTTCTTGACACTCTTCTTCTGTTTTGTAGCCATTGTATCTCCGTGAGAGGGGGGTTAATAGAGGTTAGGGGTTAGAGGCTAGGGGCTAGAGACACCAGCCATAAACCACAAATTTTTTCATGACAAATATAGTTTTTAGTAAAATGTTCTCAAACAGCCGAGGGGTTAAAAAACTAGATCCTAGCCCCTAGATCCTAAATCCTAATCTTTCTTCTGGTTGAAATTCTCAAAATCCCGGTTGCCGAAGTTGATGTAGAAGTAGCCGTCCAGCTTCTTATTGCGGATGGGGTCCCGCAGAATGCCGATGGCGGCACGCACGTACTTGAGTTCCACCAGAATGTGGTCCCGGCTCATGCAGTTGAGGAAGGGGCCTTCGGGGTAGAGGGTGGGCCTGGGTTCTTCGGCGATCATCTTCTCAAGATTCTCGATTTCCTGCACCAGGCGGCGTTCGTGGGCCTCCAGGGTGCGGATAAGTTCCTTGTTCTCGGCACCGTAGAGGAAGGCGAAACCCAGCGTCCTCGGGTCGTCGTTGAACCCGGTCAGGTGCTTGAGGACCTCCTTGCGGAGGGTTTCCTTCCCCTTCTCGGTAATGCTGTACATCACGCGTTCGGGGCGGTTGCCGTCTTTTTCGGCACGGCCTAGGATGCTTCCATTCTTTTGCAGGGTGGTCAAGCGGTTATAGACCGTGGAGGTGCTGATCTTTGCCCAGCGGTCCAGCTCGCGGACCCGAATCTCCGTAATGATGTCATATCCGCTGCGTTCCTTTTCATCAATCAAGCCCAAAAGCACCAGGTCATAACGATTCATCAAAAATCCTTCGTTTTAGCGCGATATTATTCGCATGTGTGATTATTCCAACTTGGAATATATACAAAAAAAGCACAAAAGAACAAAAAATCGTAAAAAAGGTGTGAATTTTACGAAAAAATTAGTTTACAAAAAATGCGCTAAGGGTTTTTATTACACATCCTGTCGTACATTTCCTTTTTTTGCTCGGACGTGTATTTTTCGTCGGCCGTTCCTTGCGCTGTCATATTGAGCATATCCCCTTCGCATGTGGCAAACATGGTCATATCCGTTTCGTCTGAAGCCGCCGCCATGTTTCCAAAAACGGTGAGTAAGGCAGCTGTTTGCATACATTCTTCTTCGCTTTGGGCTTTACCTTCAGTAGCAATACTAAACCACAGGTCACCGTTGTCCTTGAATTTGATAGTCACATCAACTGAAGAATCCGCTTCAACTGTTTCAAAATGCCATTCATCGTCACCTAACGAGAATGTACAATCCATTTTCTGGTCTGGCACATACCTGGTCACATCCATGCCCGTGGAACCCGACGACAGGTCTCCGGAACCACCCCCAAAATCACTAAACCAATCATCTCCCCAGCCATCATCGGGAAAATCGAAGGATTCTGAACTTGTGCCACCGCCCGTGGAACTGCTACTTTCTGAACCTACATTAGCCGAGCTGCCTTTCGCTGATTCCTTGTCTCCAGTCTGGTTAAACCCGGGAATATTCGAAAGCCCGTCATCACCGCGGGAATCCTTGTCTGGGCTGGAAACGCTCTGGGAGCAAGCCCAGAACAGGACTAAGCAGGAACAGGCCAAGGCGATTTTCAACAACTTCATAACAAACCCCTCTCTAACTTAAATCAATATATATAAATCCTGACAAATTCGTCTATATGGGATTGTCAATATCCACAAATACCGCCGAAATCCCCAAATCGGCCGTAATTTTTTTCGCCAAGGCCCGAACTCCGAAGACCTCGGTCCGGTGGTGGCCGCAGGCAATGAGGTTAAAACCGGCCTCTTCTACCGCAATAGGCACGTTTTCCTTGATTTCGCCGGTCACAAAAGTGTCGCAGCCCAGGGCCACGGCCTCTTCTAGGCCAGAAGCGCCGCTCCCGCTGCAGATGGCCACACGGCGGATCTTGTCGGAGCCGAACATGAAGCTGTTCTGGACGCCTGCAGGGAACGCCTGGGCGGCAATTTCCAGAAAACGCTCCTTGGAAACAGGCGTGCCCCACTCCCCCACCTGGCCCACGCATTTTTCACCTTCTTGCATGAAGCCTTCCACCACATTAAGTCCCAAGGCCTTAGCAATCAGGGCGTTGTTCCCGATTTCGGGGTGACCGTCCAGAGGCAGGTGAAAACCGTAGAGGGAAATCCCGTGCTGCATAAGCTGGCGAATACGCCTGCCGAAATGACCTACCGGAATCTTGGAATCCCCGTTCCAGAACCCGTTGGGGTGATGGACGATGATGGCGTCCGCACCCTCTTCGATGGCGCGCTCAATCAGGCGGTCGCGAAAAGAAACACCCGTTACCACCTTGGTCACCTTGTCGCTCGCCTCCACACAAAGCCCGTCAACGCAGTAATCCTTAAACGCCGCCGGAGTGAGCAAACGGTCTAGCCAACACGAAAAATCCTTCAATTCCATAAAAGCCTCTAATAGCAGTCTCTACTGAATATATAACAAAAAATGCGAAAAAACGAGATTTTTCCGAAAAATGTAACCATTTGTTATCACCGAAAGTGGCCGTAAATTCCTAGAAATCACATTTGCGGATGAAGAGGAAAAACGAAATAGAAAGATCTTTCGACGAAAGTATCGCCTATTTGCTGAGAAAAGGCCGTGAAAAGCTTGGCCACTCCCAGGACCTCGTCGCCCAGGAAGCGGGCATCAGCCGGGTTACCCTAGGAAAATGGGAGCGGGGCGAAAAGACCCCGAATTCCTTTGATCTGTACAATGTGCTCAAGGTTCTCAAGTGGGAACCTGAAGATTTTTGGGCAGAACTGGGCAAGCATTTTGAACCGACGGCAAAGCCCCTTCGGATTGCCGCCGAACGAACCAAAATAAAAGCCTATATCGAACAGACCAAGAAAAAACGGTAGCAAAAAGGAAAATCCCCCGCGTCGGCGAGGGACTTCTTGTGCTTCAAGTTCCGGTTGTACTTTGTCTTGTCGCGGACCACCCTGGTCCGTAACGTGGCTCCGTTCTGGGAGCCGTCTATGCGTAGCGCTCGAATTCTTGCGCTTTCTGTTGCGGCATCGGCAACCTTGCCCGCCGCTTTCGCTCTGTTTTTAACCATAGGGGCCTCCTTGAGGGGTAAATATAAATTATTATCTTTAGGCAGTAAAGGGCCCAAGGTTTCTTTTGTACGACTCCATCACAGATAGTATCCGCCGTCATGGATTCAAACGCCTGCTGCTTGCAGTTTCGGGCGGGTTGGATTCTATTTGCTTAGCGCATTATTTTATTTGCAATAAAGAGGCTTTGGGTATTGAATGGCTAGGGATTGCCCATGTGCATCACGGGCTGCGAGTCGGAACGGCGGACCGCGATGCCGCATTTGTGGAAGCATTCGCCCGCAAGTATGACGTTCCATTTTTCTTGAAGAAGCTGGACGGCGAGGCGCTGAAAGCTGCTAGTGGTTCGCTGGAAGAAAACGCACGAGATGCAAGGTACGGGGCGCTGATTGAAATTGCTGAAAAAAATGTCACTCTGGAGGCACCCAGTGCCTATACGACACTTGGGACAAAGTCCCTTACAGTCCTCCTTACACAAAAAGCGCATAGGGAACTCCATTTCAAGCTGCTCACGCAGCTGCTCGTCCATATCAAGGAATCCGTCCTCGATAATAGCGAACTCATCAAGCTTGCTTTCATCAAGATCACCAAGCAGATTTCTCGGAGCAACGGTTTTCTCAAGGTCAAGGGTAAACTCGCCGGTTACGGGAGCGAGACAACGTGCGCACTGCGCCTCGTAGTCTACTGACATGGTAAGGGTCATCCTCATATATCCGGCAGTGTTGGTAATTTCACCGCTAACCTTCATGGGAGAAGGAAAACCGACACCCGAAAGATAGCTTCCGGTGTCCTCGGAGTCTACGTCAAGGGGTAGCTCGTAGTCGAACTCGAGCAGACGGTCCCCAGCAAGCAAGGGTCTAAGGTCAAGCTTCACCTGATATATCCTCCTTTTGACGTCATTTGGGCGCAGTTTAGGCTACGATCCCAAAAATCGTACAATACATTATAAATCATTGAAATCTAAAAGTCAAGAGTTTTTTGAAAGTTCTGAAAAATATTTTTCGCTTTTTTAAAAATATAAGAAAATATAGCCCCAAACTATTGATTTTCTCCCCTTTATATGATATAATAATTTGGTTTGTATTGAGCAGGTGCTCACCCCCAAAAATAAACGGAGGTATCAGAGATGAAATATGACGTTATTATAGTTGGAGCAGGACCCGGTGGTATATTCTCGGCTTATGAGCTTACTAACCTTAATCCCGAGCTTAAGGGTGCAGTTATTGAGGCAGGAACCGAGCTGAAGAAGCGTCGCTGTCCTATCGACGGAGAGAAGGTCAAGAGCTGCGTTAAGTGTAAGAGCTGCGCTATTATGTCCGGTTTCGGTGGTGCAGGTGCCTTTTCTGACGGAAAGTATAATATTACCAATGATTTCGGTGGCTCGCTTTATGAGTACATAGGCAGAAAGACTGCTATTGATCTTATGAAGTATGTTGATGAGATCAATCTTGCATACGGTGGCGAGGGAACGAGAATGTATTCTACTGCAGGCACATCCTTCAAGACACTCTGTGTGCAGAATAAGCTTAAGCTCCTTGACGCATCGGTACGTCATCTTGGCACCGATAAGAATTATATTGTACTTGAGAATCTTTACAAGAAGCTTTCCAAAAAGGTTGACTTCTTCTTCAATACCCCTGCCCAGAGCATTGAGAAGCTTGAGAACGGCTACCGTGTTGTTACCAAGAAGGGCAGCTTTGAGGGTACTAACTGTATCGTTTCGGTTGGTCGCAGTGGCTCTAAGTGGATGGAAACGGTCTGCCGTGATCTTGATATTAATACAAAGTCAAACCGTGTTGACATCGGTGTTCGTGTTGAGGTAAGAAACGAGGTTATGGAAAAGGTTAACCGAGTTCTTTATGAATCAAAGCTTATCGGATATCCGAAGCCGTTTAAAAACAAAG
>CALATK010000176.1 GCA_937891805.1 uncultured Fibrobacter sp.
CCATAATGTACTGCACGCCATCGACCTTCTTGTCCATAAAGCGGGCCAGGTCCTCTTCGTTCTTGATCTTCCAGGTATCGCTGGCGCCCACGCCGTTGTCGGGCTTGGCAACCACGGGGTAGCCAACCTCCTTGATGAACTTCTTGCAGCCGGCCAGGCTCTTGACCAGGTAGTAGCGGGCGGTGGCAAGGCCGGCCTTCTGGTAGTACTTCTTCATGCCGCTCTTGAACTTGATGCGGGGAATGTCGCTGGTCTGGAAGCCGCTGGTGATGTGGAAGTCGGTACGCAGGGCGGCGTCACGCTCCACTACTTTTCCCCGATGGAAGTGTTCCTGCTGCAGCTCAAGATTTCTGCACTGTTGGACTGCGTGCTGTTTTCGCCCTACATCGCCTGGAACATGTGGCAGTTCGTGCTCCCCGCCCTATACGACAACGAAAAGCGCTTCATCCGCTCCATCGTGGCCATGACCAGCGGGCTCTTTATCGCGGGCGTCGCCTTCTGCCTTGTCGTCTGCTTCCCGCTGATTGTGCAGTTCGGCATGAGCTTTGCAAGCACGACATTGCAACCCGTGTTCGGCGTTTCTAACCTGGTAACACTCGCACTATGGCTTTCGCTTGCGTTCGGATGCATGTTCCAGTTCCCGCTGGTGACCTACGCGCTTATCCGTGCGGGCATCGTGAATTACGAGACCGTGTGCGGCAAGCGCCCCTATGTGGTGGTGGCAATCCTTGTGCTAGCGGCCCTCCTCACGCCCCCCGATGTTGTTAGCCAATTGTTGCTCGGAGTCCCGACGTACCTGCTCTTCGAAGCGGGTCTCCTGGCAGCCAGGCGTTACAAGGGGCGCGCCTTGAAAGAAGTCCACCCAGAAAACGCCCCGAACATCGCACCGCGAGATTCGACCGCGACGGAATCGGAGACCGCGCAAACCGCTGCGACGAACGAATCCGCGAAAGACCTCGCAGAAACCGACGCTCCCGCAACCGACGACATCGATTTTGCAGCACCTTCTTCCAAGTTCCAGGTCGGCGCGGAAAAAGACGCCGACAAGTGGAAACCTTATTGATTTTTAGAAAAATTTATTTGCCTTAGAGTCAACTCTAAGTGATATATTAGAAGTATGAAAAAGTTTGTCTCAAAAGATTCCTTTGAAGACCTCGGTTTTGCCAAGCTGGACGTGAGTCGCGAATCGCGCACCGGCACTAGCGAGGCCGTTTATTGCGCAGGCAAGACGTCTGAACAGCTCCTGAAAATTCTTAGAAAGTTCCGGGACAAAGGCTGCCGCGTATTAGGGACCAAATGCAGCAAGGAACAGGCGGAATTCATCGCAAATGCAGGCGAGAAAATCTGCTACGATGAACTTTCCCGGACGATTTCACTGGCAGATGAAACGCCTACCAGGCAGAAACGCGGAAGTTCCGGCGGCAAGGCGACGCAAACGGTTGCAAAACTCGGGCCGGTAGCCGTATGTTGCGCAGGAACGGCGGACCTGCCTATTGCCGAAGAAGCCGCCAAGACTCTGGAATTTAACGGCGTGAAGGTCTTGCGCCAATACGATGTCGGGATTGCGGGGCTGCACCGCCTACTTTCGAAGGTGGAGGATATCCGCAAGGCTTCGGTGGTTATCGCCGTCGCCGGGATGGAAGGTGCGCTCCCCGGCGTGATTGCCGGACTCGTGAAAGCGCCCGTGATTGCCGTGCCCACATCGGTCGGGTACGGGGCATCCTTCGGCGGGATCAGCGCGCTGCTCACCATGCTCAACCCCTGCGCCGAGGGCGTGACGGTGGTAAATATCGATAACGGTTTCGGGGCGGCCATCGCCGCATTCCGCATGCTACAAATTAAATAATCGAGTTTTTACCCGTCGTCCCTAATCACCAACCACCAACCACTAATCACTATTTTTATGAAATATCTCTTTCTCGACGGCTCTTGCGGTATCAGCGGCGATATGACGGTTGCCGCACTTCTTGGACTTGGCGCATCACGCGAAAAACTGGATGCGGCGATTGCGGGGCTCGGCCTAGAAGGCGTCCACGTCCATGTGGAAAATTCAAAGAGTTACAGCATCGCGGGGCTTTCTTTTGCGGTGCATGTCCACGGTCACGACGCTGACCACGTGCATTCTCACGAAGAAGGGTATGTAGAGCATTGTGAGACGAAAGACGATAGACGAAAGACGAAAGAATGTCATGAAGGTCATCATCATCATCACGAACATCGGCACTTGTCCGAGGTTTACGAGATTCTGGACCGCGCCGCAAATGCAGGGGCAGTCACTCCCCGCGCCCTTGAAACCGCAAAGAAGATTTTCCGCATCATCGCCGAAGCCGAGGCAAAGGCTCACGGCGTGCCCGTAGAAGAAGTCCATTTCCACGAAGTGGGTGCCGTCGATTCCATCGTCGACATCTTGGCGGTCGCCGTCCTTGCAGATGACCTTGGCATAGAGAACTGCATCGTTACAGGGCTCAACGAAGGCTCTGGCTTCGTGGAAACGCAACATGGCCAGTTGCCGATTCCCGTTCCGGCGGTAGCGCACATTGCAGAAGCTGCGGGTATCGCGCTTCACTTCACCGAAACGAAGGGCGAAATGGTCACCCCAACGGGAGCGGGCATCGTGGCGGCTCTGCGGACACAAGAAACACTCCCCGCAGGCTACAAAATCCTAAAATCGGGCATAGGTCTCGGCAAGCGCGATTTCGGGCGTGCGAACTTCTTGCGGGCGCAAATCATCGAGGACTGCGCAAACGACAAATGCGGCGACGCAACATCCAGTGCCACAGGCTGCACCACCGCAGACTGCAACGTTTTCCAGCTCGAAGCGAACATCGACGATTCCACCCCCGAAGAACTGGGCTACGCCATGGACAAACTCTTCGAGGCGGGTGCCCGCGATGTCCATTTTATCCCTTGCTTCATGAAGAAAAACCGCATGGGCACACTCCTGTGCGCTCTCGCCGACAGCGAGCACCTGGCTGCCGTAGAGCGTGCAATTTTCCTGCATACATCGACCGTCGGCGTGCGCCGATTCCCCGTAGAACGCACCTGCATGGCCCGCAACACCTTCGAAGTCGAAACAGAATTCGGCAAGGTTCGCGTCAAGAAGTCCGTCCTAGGCGACATCGAAAAAGTCAAGCCCGAATTTGACGACCTGAAGGCACTTGCCGAAAAGGCGGGCGTTCCCATCCGCGAAATCCAGAAAGAGGTCGAGAAGAAACTGTCCTAAAAGTGAATTGTCAAGCCGCATTTTTGTATTTTACTTTACATGGAAAGTTTAAAACAAAAGTTTGAAAAACTGAAAAACCTCTTGCGCGAAATGGACCGCGTCGCCATCGCATTTTCTGCCGGCGTAGATTCCACGTTCCTTGCGAAAGTCGCCCACGACACGCTGGGCGACAACATGGTCGCCTACACAGTCCAGGCAGGAATGGTCCCTGAACGCGAAATCGCATTTTCCCGAGAGTTCTGCAAGTTGCACGGAATCCCGCAGCAGCTGATAGAAGTTGACGAAATGCAGGTAGAAGGCTTTGCCGAAAACTCCAGGGAACGTTGCTACTTCTGCAAGCGCAACCTGTTTTCGAAAATTGCAGAACGCGCAAAGGCCGCAGGATTTTCAACCGTCTGCGAAGGCAGCAATGCCGACGACATTCATGACTACCGCCCGGGAATGCGCGCCCTCCAGGAACTAAGCATCAGGAGCCCCCTCCTGGAATGCGGACTCACAAAAGCGGACATCCGCGAACTTTCGCACCAACTGGATTTACCCACGTGGGACAAGCCCTCCTTCGCCTGCCTCGCAAGCCGCATCCCTTACGGAGAACCCATTTCCCGGGAAAAGCTTTCCATGGTATCAAATGCGGAGCAACTGCTTTTTGAACTGGGCTTCAAGCAGTTCCGCGTGCGCCTGCACGGCAACCTCGCGCGCATCGAGGTGTTGCCCGAAAATTTCAACAAGGTTCTAGAAAAGCGCGACCAGATTCTCGCAGCCTTCAAGAAAATCGGATTTACCTACATCTCGCTAGACCTGCAGGGCTTCCGCAGCGGCAGCCTGAACGAGACTTTAGCCACAAAGCAAGTTTAGCCCACTATTGGGCGTTCCCCGGCCAGGGGCCGGGGCGGGTGCTGCTCGCCTCTCGTCACCCCG
>CALATK010000177.1 GCA_937891805.1 uncultured Fibrobacter sp.
TTTCTCTCCACTGTGTCTCTACTATAGATTTTACCTTATCTACATATGAAATCGCCTCAGAATTTGAAATATCAAAATATTCAGCAACACTTAATGCCAATTCAAAACTAATGGCACTATCATTTTCACTTACACATAATGATAGATTCTCACCATAAATATTAGGGTTTACATCATAAAGCGGAGATAATGTCCATCCGTTTTTACTAAGAATAAAGCCGTGGTTTCTCAGATGGTCATCAGTATTTGATACCGCCATATTAAAGACTATTCTTTTCCACAATTCGTTTAAGTCCCGTTTTGGTGATGCACCATGTGATTTTATGAATGATGCAATGTCAAGATAGCTTGTTCCCTCGGACCCTTCACCGTCTGTTTTTCCAAGAAGAGTCATAGCAGAGGAAAAGTGTATTCTTTTATTACCATCACGGTCAAATCTTTTTACGAGAAATGTGGAACCGTATCGCGAAAATTTTTCAAGGCGACTTTCCGAAACGTTCAATCCGCACATTTCCGCAAGTTCATAGATCGTTTTTTCCCAAGCGCCGCAGTTTATCTTGTCGTTCTTGGAAGGAAACTTTGCTATCCAAAGGTTGCCATCCGGTGCAATGACGTTTGCTTTAGGGCGTGCGCCCCCTAACGAGGAACCCGGCGCAATTAGCATCTGTAGCCATTTGTCCGAGTGCGTGGTGTCGCTCTCGAAGGCGGCTACGGCGTCGTTTAGTTTGCGGAGGGCGACCCACGGAGGGGCTGCCATATCGGAATCGTCCGAAAGGAAAGGGCCGTCCTCGTTCGCTTTGAACCGCAAAGCTCCCATGCGTGACATGTCGTGAACGCCGAGCAGGTAATCGCTTTCCATGAGTTTTCGGGGCTTTCTCGATTCGGAGCGGGCGATTATGGATTCCCGTCGGTCCATGAGCGTGCGTCCCCACCGGTCGGGGCACGAGTCTTTGAATATGCCGAAAAGTTCCTTGCCGACAGGAACGAACTGCCGACCCTTGAAAAGGGACAGGTCCGGGTCCAGCATAAAACTATCGGAGTGCTTTAGCCATTCGTTGTCGTACTCGAATGAACAGACTTCTTTGCCTCTTGCGGCTTCCACAAAGAGCGTGCCGATGCGCGTGGGGGCTGTGCGCAGCCAGTTCTCGTAAACCAAAATCTGCTTCACTTGCCCTCCGGGTGATATTTCTTCAGGAGTTCGATGTCGTGGAGCTTTTGACCGAGTTCGTCGTCTGCGGCGACCTTGAGAAGGTCGGTGTCCATGCCGCTTATGGCGTGGAGTACTGCTGCGTAAATGCCGATGGCCACTGCCGCGGAACCTTTTTCCACCGCCCATACCGATGCTCGGCTGACGCCCGCCCTTTCGGCAGCAAGCGCGACAGAAATTTTACGACGCATGCGTGCCAGACGGATTTGTTCTCCCATCTGTTCAAGGATTTTACCGGTCTTCGGCAGTAGAGTTACGCTTTTCTTACCCATGATGTCAATAAATATATATTATTTTAAATGAATTGTCAATAAATATTGACGAATTGGCTGAATTTGAAGAATGGAGGGGATGAAATTTGAGTTTTAAACGAGGTTTTCCCTCGTCTCGTAAAGAGCCCCTATAAGATCTACTTTCTGAATATACCTTTATTAATGCGGAATTAAACGTCCGTGCGTCTTATTTTGAAAAAATGCCGCTGAAAAATGCGACATTTTTTGCTTTTTTACGGCGAAAATTGCCGTTTTTGTGCTATTTGGGGCGTTTTTTTTTGCCGAAAGCGGCCCTTGGCACGGGTTTTGCATGTCGGAGGGTGGTTAAAGTGAGCGAAAAGCGCCTCGTATTAACGAGGCGTGATCGCGAGAGTGAGGCGAAGTCGTAGGTTCTGTTCCTGCGATAGAGCCGAACGGAGGTTATATGTCTGATTTTAACAACGATGCAGAAAAGGTGTTGGCGAAGGCGCAGAGCCTGCGCGACCGTTGTTCCCATTCCTACCTGGGTGCGGCGCATTTGGCGGTAGGCCTGGTAGAAGGCCCGGATGCCACCTTGAAGAAACTCTACAAGTCGAAGGGCGCGAAGACGAATGAGCTCCGCGGCAAGCTGGAGCCGTTCGTGCAGAAGATTCCGCGTATGGAAGGCGTGAACCCCGACGTGGAACCCGATAACGACTTGAACCGCATTTTGCGTGCCTCGGTGCAGGCGGCGCGTCAGGTGAACCGCATGGTGACCCCGGGCGACATGCTCGTGGCCCTCATGAAGTTCTCGGGCGATCGTGGCCTTGCGAAGGTTTTTGAAGATGCGCTGGGCAGCGTCGAGGTCGTGGAAACCTGGCTTTCGGACCCGTTTGCGGGTGCCGCCAATGCCGAGGAACAGTCCCCGCTGAAACTCTACGGCCGTGAGCTCGTGGAAATGGCTGCCGACGGAAAGCTTTCGCCGGTGATTGGCCGTGAAGAGGAAATCCGCCGTGTCATCTTGATTCTGAGCCGTAAGACAAAAAACAACCCCTGCCTGGTGGGTGAACCCGGCGTGGGTAAGACCGCCATTGTGGAAGGCCTTGCCGAGCGTATTTACCGCGGCGACGTGCCTGACGCCCTGAAGGGCAAGAAGTTGTTCGCGCTGGATTTGTCTGCCTTGATGGCGGGTGCAAAATACCGTGGCGATTTCGAGGAACGTTTGAAAGCCGTGCTGGACGCCCTTGAAGAAGACGGCAACACGCTGCTGTTCATCGATGAAATCCACACCATCGTGGGTGCGGGCAAGACGGAAGGCTCTATGGACTTGGGCAACATGCTCAAGCCGAAACTTGCCCGTGGTGAACTGCACTGCATCGGTGCCACCACCACGCAGGAATACCGCAAGTACATCGAGAAGGATTCCGCCTTGGAACGCCGTTTCCAGCCCGTGCAGGTTGACGAACCGAGTGAAGAGGAATCGATTTCTATTCTCCGTGGCATCAAGGACGGCTTTGATGCGCACCATGGCGTGCGTCTGCACGACAACGCGCTTGTGGCGGCGGTGAAACTTTCGAACCGCTACATCAGCGACCGTTTCTTGCCGGACAAGGCTATTGACCTGATTGATGAAGCCGCAAGCCTTGTAAAGACGCAGATGGATACCGTGCCCGAAGCCTTGGATACCTTGCAACGTAAGGAACTCCAGATGAAAATCGAGGAGCAGGCCTTGGCGAAGGAAACCGATGACACCAGCGTAAAGCGCCTGAAAGAGCTGCGCGAAGAGCTTGCGACGACGGATGCGGCGGTCAAGTTGATGCAGGATCGTTGGCAGGAGAGGCGCGCGAAGAATGCCGAGTTGCAGGGCCTCAAGAAATCCTTGCAGCAGGCGAAGGATGAGATGGAGCAGGCCGAAGCCCGCTACGACTTGAACCGCGCCGCTGAACTCAAGTACAACAAGATTGTGAACCTGGAGCGTGAAATCGCCGCGAAGACGGAAGAAATCAAGAAGTCCGCAGGCGACGGCGACTTGAGCGAAGAAGTGACCGAAGAGACGATTGCCCTTGTGGTGAGCCGCTGGACGGGAATTCCTGTCACGAAGCTTTGCGAAGGCGAAAAGGCCAAGTTGTTGCACTTGGACGAACGCCTGCATGCCCGCGTGATTGGCCAGGACGAAGCCGTGGAAGCGGTTTCCGAAGCAATCTTGCGTAACCGTAGCGGACTTAGCCGCGAGAATGCGCCGATTGGTAGCTTCTTGTTCCTGGGCCCGACGGGTGTGGGCAAGACGGAACTGGCGAAGGCGCTTGCCGTGGAACTGTTCGACGACGAGAACGCGCTGGTGCGTATCGACATGAGTGAGTATATGGAAAAATACAGCGTATCCCGTCTCATCGGTG
>CALATK010000178.1 GCA_937891805.1 uncultured Fibrobacter sp.
CCTCCTTTCACGTGCGTTCCGCGCTCCGCATCAGCGATCCATGTCCGCAGCCGTTCTTCCGAAAAGACAGTCCCACCGTAAGTCGCCTCTACAAAAAACTGCTTGCCCATCTCTCCATCATGAACAGTACCCAACCGCCACTGTTCATCCGCAAAAACCTTTCCTGCCAAAACGCTCAGGCTGCACAGCAGGACTATACAGGCTGCTACGGCCATGGGGCGCAGCCAGCTCGCCTTCTTCCGGGGTGCAGCCGCCCGTTCCATCAGACTATCCACCGCGCTTTCCGGCACGGTGATGCGATCCAGTTCCATGTTATAGCGATTCATGCTTCATCCTCCTCGATCCAGTTTTTCAGCAGGGCACGGGCAATGCAGAGGCGCTGCCGCTGCCCCCCCGAGAATTCGTGGGGGAACTTTTGGAGAGACTGAGCAGGTAAGGAGACCCGCTCCAAAAGTTCCTTTGCCCGTGCCTCCGCCTCAACCTGCTTTACACCACGGGCAAGCAGCGGCACCGTCAGAATTTCAGAGACCGTCTGTCTCGGGTTCAAGCTGCTGTAGGGATCCTGGAATATCATCTGCACCAGGTCCGAAACCCGCCTGCCCGAAGTTTCCAGCCGCCCTTTCGCCACATTTTCTCCAAACAGCCTGAACCGCCCCTCCGCCACAGGGACAAGCCCTACCAGGGACTTTACCAGGGTGGTCTTGCCGCAGCCGGACTCTCCCACCACCGAAAGAATCTTCCCTTGGGGCAAGTCAAAAGAAACCCCGTCCACCGCCGTAAAATAATCCTGGACCTTTCCCAGGACTCCTCCACGACGCGGAAACCGGACCGACAGGTCCCGGACTTCCAACACAGGATTTTCCGTATTTTCGGACAAACGAAATTACCCCTGTTCCTTGCCCGATTCATCTTCTAGGCTGTTCAGGGCTTCTTGGACATTCTGTTCCGTCTTCAAGAGAATCTGCCGGCACTTTTTCAGCAATTCCGTAGCTTCCTTGACCTGGTCCGAAAGCTCGTCAATTCCCATTTCCGAGTTGTCGATACGCGTCAGGATGCTTTCCAGACGGTCCATGGAGTTCTTGTATTCCAAATTTTCGGTACTCATACCCGAGAATATAGTTACATTTAACAGACATGGATTTCAACATGTGGCATAGGCATCCTGTTTTTGCGAGAGGACGTTTCCTCCCTGTGGCGGCGGCGTTCCTGCTTGCAGCCTGCCTAGACATTCCGAACACTCCCGAGCCCCAAAACACGGCGTCGCATGTGACCGTCTATGCCGTTCAAAAAGACAACGCGGATTCCACCAGTCTGAAAATCCATCCCGAAGATCCCGCCACCCTCAAGGCCGAGGTGCACCCCAAGGGCTTGGAGTCCGAGCTAAACTTCAGCTGGTATAGAGATTCCCTGCTGGGGAGTGGTTCCACCTTCAAGATTCCCGCCTACCCAGAAGAAGGCGAAATCCCCAACAGACTTGTGGTAAAGGATGGCGAAGGAAATTCCGTCTCGTCGGATTTTAAAATTACCGTCAATAGCCCGCCCACATTTACCGAAGATTTCTTCCCTGCTCAGGGTGACACCCTGTATGGTACCGCACGCACATCCTTTACCTTCAGCTGGAAAGCCTACGACAACGAAGACGCCTCCCTGGATTACATTCTAGAACTTGATACGACCCACTACTACGTAGGAGCCTTGGAAAAAATCCAACAGTCCGGACTCCAATCAGGGACACACCTTTTCTTGGTCATCGTGAGAGATTCGGAAGGGGATACCGACACCCTTCCCCCGGTCAAGTTCTACGTAGTTGACACCCTGGAGGCGAAAAAATGAAGTTTCTCGCCTCCATCTTCGCTCCCTTCGCAGCCCTCGTATTTTTAGCTGCTTGTTCTGACAGCGACCAATACCTCTACGAGGACGAAAACTCCGTCGCCCTCCAGATTCATGCCGAAATGACCCGCACCTACGAAATAGAGTCTGCCGAGTCTTTGGACGACCAATATCCGTGTATTGATAACTGCACGCCCCAAGTCAAGTCTTCTCGGGTCCGAGCCGACACCGTCACCTCCAAGGACACCCTGATCTTTATTGGAGAAATTACGCCGAACAGGCAGGCCCATTACCGCGAATACTATTGGACCTTGGATGGCGAGGATTTTTCTAACGACATG
>CALATK010000179.1 GCA_937891805.1 uncultured Fibrobacter sp.
GCCCCCAGTTCGAAAAAGAGATGGCGTTTTTCAAGCCGGACCTGGTAATTTTCGCCATCGGCATCAACGACGCCAACGTGCAGCGCTTTAACGACAAGCAGTTCCGTGAAGATTACGACAGGCTGATCGAACGGTTCAAGAAGGTGAACCCCGACGTGGCCTTCATCTTCGAGACCAACAATGACATGTTCCGCAAGGTCAAGCGTAAAAAGTTCGTGCAGCACGGCAATGGCGAAGTGGCCCGCAAGTCCTTCTTTATGCTGGCCGACAAGCACAAGGCTGGCGTCTGGGACAAGTTCAGCATCATGGGCGGCCTGGGTTCCATGGCCAAGTGGGAACACGCGAGCCTCGCCAAAAAGGACAAGGTCCACTTCAACCTGTCCGGCTACAACCTTTTGGGCGACCTGTTCTACAAGGCCCTTATCCAGGCCTACCAGGACCACATCGCCAATTTACCCGCACAGAAGAAGCAAGAGAACAAGCCTACGGCTCCACAGACGAAAGACGAAAGAGGCAACAGGTAACAGGGTGACACCTTATGCTAGACTATTTGATTCCATACCTCACGCGCACGTTTTCGTTTGACCCGAACAGTCCACTGCTGTTTACGCAGTTCTACTTCTGGGGTTTCTTCGCCGTGGTGTTTGCCATCCTCACCCTGGTCAAGAACCGTATTCTGCTCCGGAACGCCTTCCTGTTTGCCACCAGCATGTTCTTCTATTACAAGACCAGCGGAAGCTACGTGTGCATTCTCGTGTTCTGCGTGGTGGCGAACTTCTTTATCGGCAAGTGGATAGAAAAGGCCGAACAGCACTGGAAAAAGAAACTCTGGATGATCATCGTGGTCATTATCGACCTGCTGGTGCTGTGCTACTACAAGTATTCCTATTTCTTCTTGGACGCCCTGCGGGACTTTACCGGCATCGAGCTGCACGTCTACAACTTCTTTGCGGCGGCCAGCAACAAGATGTTCGGTACCCACTCCCTGGTAGATACCATCATCTTGCCGGTGGGCATTTCCTTCTTTACCTTCCAGGCCATCAGTTACTGCATCGACATCTACCGCGGAAAAATCAAGGCCGTGGACAACATCCTGAATTTCGGGTTCTACCTCACCTTCTTCCCGCAGTTGGTGGCGGGCCCCATCGTGCGAGCCGACAAGTTCGTGCCCCAGCTTTACAAAAAATATTTCCTCCCACGACGCACCTTCGGTATTGCCGTGTTCTGGGTGCTGAACGGCCTTGCCAAGAAGGTCATCTTGAGCGACTACCTGGCCACCAACTTCGTGGACCGTGTGTTCGATACGCCGCTCCTGTTCACGGGCCTTGAAAACCTGATTGCCCTGTTCGCCTATTCGCTGCAGGTCTATGCCGATTTCTCGGGATACACCGACATCGCCATCGGCGTGGCGCTCCTGATGGGATTCCGCCTGCCCCAGAACTTCAACAGTCCCTACAAGGCGCTCTCCCCCACGGAATTCTGGCGACGCTGGCACATCTCCCTTTCCAGCTGGTGGCGCGACTACCTGTACATCCCGCTGGGCGGTAACCGTGGCGCCTCTGTGGGCACATTCTTCTGGATGGGCTTCTTGAGCCTGGTGGCCGTTTTACTTTCGGGCAGTGTCTGGGTGGGTGTCGCCCTGGGCGTATTCTTCCTCTACATTGCCATCTACGCCTATGTCAAGCCCGATTCCCGCAAGTTTATCACCACCAACATGAACGCCATGGCGACACAGGTCGTAGGCGGCTGGTGGCACGGCGCCAGCTGGAACTTTATCATCTGGGGTGGCCTCAATGGTTTCGGCCAGGTGTTCAACAAGATCTGGGTCAAGCGGAGCATCAACTTCCGTGCCGTCGCCGCATTCTTGCTGTTTGCCGTCAGCGCCATCACCTTCAAGCAGACCCACATCGCCATTTTCGCCATTACCACCGTGTGGTTCGGCGTGCTCTTCCTGGGCATTTACGCCGTGCTGGTTTTCCGCCTGTTCAGTGACAAGACCTTCCACTGGCTCTACGTGGCCTGGAACGTATCCCTCACCTTCGTGTTCATCACCTTTACCCGTCTCTTCTTCCGCGCGGGCTCCAACCTGGACCCGGCAGAGGCCAACGAAGTGGCCTGGAACACGGCCAAGAACATGGTCCAGCAGATGGGCACCGCCTGGAAGTGGGATACTCTCGGCACCATCGCCTGGGAACACATCAACATCATTTTGGTGTTTATAGCCGGCATGCTCATCCACTGGATTCCCAAAAAAGTCAAGAGTCGCTACCGCATCATGTTCGCCTCGCAGCCCATCCCCCTAATGGTTGCAAGCACGGCGTTCATCATCTTCGTGATGTACCAGTTCATGAGCGCGGACAGCTGCCCGTTTATCTACTTCCAGTTCTAGCGGCAGAGCCGCAATGAGTTGCGAGTTGTGGGTTATGACTGCTTAGGTCTCTTGCGGAACTTCTAGTCTAGTCCGTTCGTCGTACAGGCCTGCCGCAATGTGGCTGAAGGCATCCACCACCTTGGGGTCAAAATGCTTGCCAGCCCCTTCGGTAATGATAGCCATGGCCTTTTCGAAAGTGAAGGGTTTCTTGTACACGCGTTCCGCCACCAGGGCGTCAAACACGTCAGCCACGGCCATAATGCGGGCAGAAAGCGGAATTTCGTCACCCTTTATGTGGTTCGGGTAACCTGTTCCGTCCCACTTCTCGTGATGGTAATGGGCCATCTCGATAGCCTCTCTCAGATACTCCGCTTCCATGGAGTCACCCGTATTGGCCACAATCTTCTGGAGGATTTTCCAGCCTTCGGTGGTGTGGGACTTCATGATTTCGAATTCTTCGTCGGTCAGTTTGCCGGGCTTGTTCAGAATCAGGTCCGAAATGGCAATCTTCCCGATATCGTGGAGAGGCGCAGAGCGCTTGAACCTGGCGATGCTTTCGTCAGTGAGTTCGTCCGCATAAAAGCCTTCTTTCTTCAGCTGGCGGGCAATAGCTTCTACGTAGGCGGCAGTCTTCTTGATGTGGTTTCCTGTACCTTCGTCACGGGCTTCCACCAGTTCCGCAAAGCTCACGACGATTTCATCCTGCATGCGGGTAATACGTTCATTCTGTGCCTTTATCTGGATGATATAGGCGAGGAAATCTTCTGCCATGGTAGAGAACGCATTGTAGAGGTTCTGGATTTCGTCATCGGAACGTATATCTATGGCCTTCACACGTCGCAAACTAATCTGGCGGCCTACATCGGAATTATGGGCAAAAGAAATAGCTTCCTGGGACATCCGATTGATGGGAATCACTATGCCTCGTTTCATGGCTTCTGCAATCAAGCACATGATAACGAGAGAAGCCCCAAAGAACAAGGACAATTCCTTGATAAGGAACGATATTTCGTCCATCAAAATGGATTCCATGGTGATGTCCGCAGCCACATAGGCTACAGTCGTGCCACTAGAATCCTTCAGGGGTTTATAAACCGTCAGCAACCATCCATAAGAATCATCAGATACCACCGGTCCAATGGAATCGCCATTAAGAAGCGCCGGTAAATACTCCTCAAAGCTCGGGTCAAAGGGCACCACATCCCCCACCTGACTAGGCTCTTCGCCATCGGTCGACATCAGGTCAAATACCACATGGCAGCCATCCTGAGCTATGTGGTAAACATACAGGTATTTTGCCGTAGGGAACCCCTGCCTAATGGCATACAGTTCCTTTTCTGTTTCCTCGTAGCCTTCCGCTTCGCGGCCTTCTTGCAGATACGTCATCAGATGGTTGCCGTCCAACACAATGGCTGCAGCGTCTGTAAGGCCGTAGGCAATGGAGGTGTACTTGGCAACAGCCTTTTCTTGATAAAGGAAATACCCAATATTTGCAACGAAGACAGCCAGAAGCAGTTCCGAAACAATTACGACCAGCATCACCTTCCCGAGCAGGGAATACCGGACCGCCATTCCGGCATTCTTGTCATTCACATTCCGTTGGAAAACGTAATTCAGGTAATGCTTGACCCTACGAGAAATAAAGTGAAACACAACAATGGCAACGACAACGGTTACGGACTTGTCAAAAAGGTCCACCACCACATCGGCCATCAACTGCGAATTGAAAACACTGGTACCTAAAACTTCGTGAAGGTACTGGGCGAATGGAGCCGACACGCCAGTTCCAAAGCTCTGACGATGAAGGTAATAAGTGAATACAGAACCAAGGCCTCCCCCCAGAAGAGCGTAGCAGAATATGACCACAAACAACTTGGGAATACTGGAGAAGAACTTCTTGTTGTAAAAGAATACTGTTGCAAGACCTATGAAAATGCTTATGACTCCATAGAACATGGAGAACGAACCCGACAAGCTCTTCACCAAATTCGTGGTAAAGCCAACTAGCACTGCAGGGAAAACACCCCCCAGCATAGCGACGAGTATGGTACCGATACAATCAAGGAAAAGAGGCAAACCAAAGACGCCCACAAGCTTGTTGGGCACGATATTCAGGAGGATTCCAAGAACGATGAGAAGGACTCCACTCCCCACATCAATCCATTTATTTTTCCCACCTCTTATCATCGGGATAAAATTTAAAATAAATACCGAATTATTGAACATTTCGCCCAAAAGTTCACAGATTTTACTAGCTTTCCTCGCTATTCGTTTACAAAAGTTTACAAAACGAAAGCAGAAGCCTCTTCTGCAGGAAATCTTTCGCATAACTCATTGATGTTCAACGACTTACGCGCGCTTTTTGAGAAAAAGAATCCAACAAAAAGCACCCCCTTTTCTATAATTCTAGCTAGTTGAAGAATCGAACTTCGACATTCCTTAGGCCCGCCGTAATCACGACGGCGATTGTGGGTGCATTGGCTCTTTGCACCTGGTTGTCGAACTATTTGCTGGACGTGATCCTGTCTAGCCCCCACAGCTTTGGATCCCTAGAAATCTCGCCCCACGGACATCGCCAAAACGGTTATCTGACCCACCACTGGGACTCTATCGCTATCAAAACTGGTGAAAACACCTTTATCCTGAGGAACACAGACCTGGACATCACCCTGTTCCAGGAGAACCGAAACATCCAGCTGCAGGCCGGCGAGGTCAATGTCAACATATCTTCTGCAGGACCGCCCAAGGAAAAGAATGTCGAAACAGACAGTTCGCCACCATCCCTACCGGAACAGGTAAAATTCTACGTGCCGGTGAATATCGGCGTCGGAAAACTTACTGTAGATGTGGACTCCAGCAAACACTGGGAGGCCAAGGACATTTCCCTAAAGAGCGAGGGCTCCACCAAGGCCCGGTTTAACGCTGATAGTATCAAGGGCGATTTCGTGAAACACCCGGCCAAGGTCGGCGTGTCCCTTGATTTCCAGTCCGACCAAATCAGGATGAAGGGTAAGGTGGTTGCAGGCCCCGATTCCATTGCCGTTGACGCCACCACCTCCAAGAAGAACTTGGCGGCCGTATCCACTACGACCTCTTTAGACGTCAAGAAGGTCGAAGATTGGCTACCCGTCAAGATTCCCAAGGGTGCCCCCACCATCGGCAAGCTCCACGTGCAGACCAAGGCGAGCCTACATCCCAAGACAGGCAAGCCCAACTACGACGTTACCATCAAGACCCGCATCGGTGAGTTCTGGCCTCTGATGCCGTTAAACGCCACTATACACGTCAAAGGGGACCAAAAGCGATTCCATTCCGACGTATTACTGAAAAATGACGAAGGTGGAACCATACATCTTACTGCCGATATGGACACGAAACTCAACGGAACCGCTTCGGGAAAAGTGGAGAAGATGAGTGCGCTGTTCGGTCCGCAGATGATGCCCCTTGACATGACCATCCATTCCGCCGAAAAGAAGGGCAACAAGATAACGGCAAAAGCAGAGACCCGACAAGGCTCCGTGGTCGAAGCAAATATCGATCTGGACAGCGACATCCCTGTCACCTACACAGGGGACATGTCACCGCTTGAACCTTGGGCTCTAGACTGGACCAAGGGAGAACTCGTTCTCAAGGACAGGTTTAAAGTTTACGGCACTGTTTTCGACGGAAAGACCCGAATATTCGTCAAAATTCCGAACGTGGAATACGCCTACCAGATGAAGGCGGATTCCTTACAGACGGTGCTGCTCATCGACAAGCACGGTATCGATTTTTCGAAAGGAATCATCTATACGCCCAAAGAAACTTTTGACTTCACGGGCGATGTCGTCTGGAGCGAGCCTACGCCACATACCTCCTGGAACGTAACTCAACGACATGGCGGAAACGCCAAGGCGTACGTCACCATTATGGATTCTACTACCATCGACGTTACCGCTGACCAAGTGGAAATATCCACCATTCCTTTTGCCAAAACAAAACTGAACGAAAAATTAAACGGCAAGGTGACCGGCAGGTGGACACAGAACTTCGATACCAACGTAGGAAAAGCCGACGTCAGTTTGGATGGTCACTTTGACCCCTACAATCTAAAGGGGAACATTTCTGCGCGGCAAAACGGCGACACCATCTTTATTGACAAGGCAGAGGCCATACAAAGCCAGAACAAAGTTCAGGGCGAAGCCATATTCATCTTGCCCAACGATTCCAACCCAGATTTCAAGCCAACGGGAGTCCTACCCATACAGGTTGTCCACGCCTGGGCCGCATCTGAAAAATTCAACATTCCATTGTTGCTAGATCCCATCAACGACACCACATTCACCTCGGGATTTATCAATGGCGACATCGCCTACGAAGAAAAAATCGGATTGCAAGGCAATATCGAATTCACCGACATCGAGTTCAGCAAAATTCCGCCATATCTTTTCAACATCAAAAAGATGAACCTCTTTGCCGAAGGGAGTAAGGTTGAACTGAACGCCTACCTAGGAATTGGCGGAGGCGGTTGGACCGGAACAACACAAGTCACCTTGGACAACGTTTTTGATGACAAACGACATATAAGTCTTTCACACAACACCGACAACGGCGGTAACTTGTGGGCCGAAGGTTTTATCGACACGGCCATGGTATTTACAGGGAACATGAATATGAACGGGTCCTGGTTTATTCCCGGTACCGTAAGCGAAATCAAGAAAACAGATTTACAAATTGCCCTCACCGCAAATATCCGCGAAGGAATAAGCGGAATTACCGCAGATCTTCAAACGGACTCCACATTCTACCAGCCACCCAAGCTGAATTACATGTTCCCATTGCGGGCACGGGGGCACCTAGAAAAAGGAATCTTGAACATTACCGAAGCGTCTACCCAAAACGACAGTGCCGAAACCATTTCAGGAACATTGCAGTTTGACCTGAACAACATGCAATTACAGGGAATCGACCTGCAGTCAGAAAAGTACACCATCCGCACAAAGCACCATACGCTTCTCCTCGAAAATATTTCTAGCCACATGGAAGACAACAGCGACGCCCTAATCCTCTCTACAGAATTGTCATCTATTCAATACCTATTCAACCACGAATCCTTTGGAGATGCCGAAGTACTGGGACAGGGTGACATAAAGTTTGTGATACCCCATTCCATTGACGGATTTATCCGAAACAAGAGTATCGAAGGAAACATCACCATTGACAAAGCCGTATACAAAAAGGATTTGGAAATCGAAGTCACGCCAAATTCAATGGACAAGATTCTCGCCATGCTTAACAATGCTATTGCAAGATTAAGAAAAACAGAAAGTAAAGAAGCAAAAATATCTGCAGCAAGTCCCATCAACTTATCTGTTCATGTGATGGATACGCAAAAAGATTCCATCGAAATACTTTCACCCTTCGCAGCATTCCCATTTACCTTTGATATTTGGGTTTTGGGCAACACCAACAGGCCCCTGCTTCGGGGCGATGTAACCAATGCCAACGCCGGATTCATTGGTGTCAAGGATGTTTACAACTTTGATCTGAACTACTTCCGAATCAGTTGGTCCGATGTGCCCTGGCAAAAAGGCGTTCTTGACGTTTCCAGTTCACAGGAACTCCCCTACTGTACAGAAACTGATGACAGCCAAAACGAAACATGTCCAATCAACTTGGATATTCAGGGAACACTTACCAACCCGCAGGCTACTCCTAACTCCAACTGTGGAAGGGAATCCAGTTCTGCAGCAATTTACTACAATATATTCCTGGGATGTATTGCCGACGACACCGACGAAAACACGGACTGGAACAAACTTGCTGGAAAGGCAATTGGCAAATTCCTTTCTTCTACGGCCAACAAAACTCTTGGTGGCGAATACATCGGTGATATCGATATGAAGGTCATGCTATTCAACAGCAACACATCTAACGACAGGGATTCTAGCTACTTCAAGGTTCCCGTGTCCCTGGATCGTTGGGTCAAGGATTTGAGCCTCATCTTTGGGTATACCCAAGACCAGAGTGAAAACCCAACATATGACCAGGCTCTGCAATTCGGCGTAAACTACACACTCCCTGTATTCCGCGAAAAAGAATACTCCCACAAGAACCATATCAATCCCACTTTATCTCTGAGCGGGCTCCTTGTATCTAAGCAGTACCTGACTAATACCGGTACCGAGGGTAACGAAAACCGCATAGAAAAAAACGTCGGTGTAAACTATACCTACAGATTCTGGAATCCCTGTCTCTTGGGCATTGGACACTGTGAATCTATCGCGCCGCCCCGGGACTCTACATTAGCAAAACAACCCACAAAGACCGGAGCAAAGCAATGAAAAAGATTCTGACAATCCTGCTTGCTCTAGTAATTACTGCATGGGCCGGAGAAGGGGATAAGCACCCCTGGTATATGAACTTTGACGGAAACAAGGTCTTTTCCAGCTATCAGCTGGAAGAGCAAATGGATATTCCCGAAGAATTTGGAAAACTGGACACCACTAAACAAGATTTTATGATGAGGCTTTCTCTTGAAAACGTCCAAGCATTATACTTTTCCAAAGGATACTTCAGCCTTGACATTCAAATGGATATCAAACGCGAATACCTGGCGCAAGACAGTGTAATAAGCGGCTATCTGTTCACCCTTTCCGAAGGGGAACGCTATCGTTTTGCGGGAACAATCTTAAAGATGCCTCAAACGGACAGCGTAGAAATAGACACATCGTCATTGAATACAACCCATGACCGAGTCTTTGACAATAACGATATTTCCGAGGACCTTCAGTACATCCAGACAACATTCCGCAAAGCAGGCTACCTGCATGTCTATATGGACCACCTAGAAAAAATTGATACCGTAGCCAAGAAAATTTACGTCGAAATTACCGTACAGCCCGGCGCTAAAGTCATCATGGGCAACATCACCAGTTCAGCCAAGAGAGTCGCCGACCGTAGAGAAAGAAACGCACCACAAGAGGATGGCCTCACAGACACAGCATGGCTATCTTCCCTATGGAAAATTCCGCAGGGCGAAACCATTGACGGTAAACAGTACAATTCCTTCAGGAACAAGCTGTTCTCAACACAGATGTTTACCCAAATCAAGATGAGCGATTCCCTGCGAGAAGACGGACTGTCAGATGTTCACCTAGATGTGACAGAACGCGTCCCTGGAGAAACTCGCTACGGGTTCTTCTACGAAGAAATATATGGATTCGGAGCTCAGGCGTATGCAAAACACAAGAACTTCATTGGACATTTCCATGAATTTTCCACTGGCGGGCAAATCGCTCAACACAAGCAAGAATTCTCCGTTGGTTACGCAAACCCGCTCCTGTTTGGGACCTCATTCTCCTTCATTCCAACGGCTATCCGCTTCGACGACCGTCTCAGTTTCAACCACGAAAAAATCAACCCACCCGCCTACCCCGACAGTATAGAAGAACGCTATGAAGTCATCAACCGTGCGGACTTAACCTTCGGCATTACTAACCACATCCGCTTCCGTGGAACCATCGATTCACGCTACGTGAACAAGAACGAGGAAAAGTTATTCAAGCAAAAGCAAGAAATCGCCCTTACCTTTGACTTTACCGACGACTACTTCAACCCCACCAAGGGTATCCGTTTCGCTCCTACTGTCGGTATGGGTCTGAACCTTACCGCCTCTCTTGACAATCCCTCCATGATCGGCAATCCCTATACCTATTCCGAAGGCACCGTCAACCTGTACTACCCCCTATTCTGGACGTTCTACGGAGCAGTCAGCGGAAGTGTGGGTAAGTTTTTCAACTCTGCTCTAGAAGACGATGCCCGCGTATTCTATCAAGGTGGCTCTCGGTCAGTCCGCGGTTATCGATTCAGAAGCATTTATGCAAGCTATACATCCCAAGAAACTGTTACAAACGCCGACGGAACCACAGAAGAAAAAGAAGTCATCAATACGGGTCTCACCCCCTTCTACTATCGGTTCAATCAAGAATTACGCTGGAAAATCCCCGTCAAAAGCTGGAACCGTTGGCAAATTGTTCAGTTCTTCGACTGGGCAAAAGTCATGGACGAGGAAAGCAAGCTCTATATCGAAGAATCCGACGCCAGCTTCGGCCTTGGAATACGCTACCACTGGCAGTTCCTGACATTCCGTCTGGACTACGCCATCAACAAGAAGATGAAGAACCTGGGGCAGTGGGAAAATTTCGCCTGGAGCAGGTTTGCCTTTGATCTATCGCAGGCATTCTAAAAAACGTTATTGGGTAACCGTTTCTCGATATATATCGGCAAGGGAAACACCACGAGTTTTCAAAGAGCCTACAGGAATTCCTGCCGACAAAAGTGCTTTGCGCACAGCACCTTCTTCTACCTCAGTCGAGACTTCAATTTCAAAACGTCTTGCTTTACCGGCCACCATCTGGATTTCTTTCTGCAGGTTTCCTGAGCGCAAAACGACACCCTTGTCAATAATGGCAAAATCCGTAGCTTCCGATTCCATTTCAGCCAAAATATGGGAACACACTATCGCCGTGCCTCCCAAGGCCTTGCGCCATTCTCCAATATAGTTCCACACCCGCTCCCGAGATTCAGGATCCAGATTGGCAACAGGCTCATCAAGAGCCAAAACCTTTGGCCTATGCACAAGGGCACGAACAATCTGCAACTTCTGTCGATTTCCAAGGGATAGCTGAGACAATTTCATATCCATTGCAGGGCCATTTAGTTTATCCAGAACATCCTTGCTACGCTCCAACGCCTCAGATCGTTCAATTCCATAGAAACCCGCAAAATAGCACAAATATTCCGCTACGGTCAGTCGGAGGTAAACCCCCGGATTTTCCAGAAGAACGCCAAGCTTGTTCGAATCCAAGAAACCCTTGTCATTTTGATAGGCTGGCGCTATTTTCAGTGTCCCCGCATAATGCGGCAGTCTTCCACACAATAGCCTCATCAGCGTTGTCTTGCCTGCGCCATTAGGCCCAAGAAGAGCGAAGAAAGAACCTTCCTCTATTTCCAAGGACAGGTCCTTTAACGCAAAGTTCTCGGACTTCGGATACTTAAAGCTCAAGTCCTTTATAGAAACAAGACTAGGCATCAATCATCCTCAGCAGGAAACAGATCTTCGCGACGAAACGCCTTTTCCGGATTAATCAGGCGGTTGAGCGCCTCGGTAAGTAAGTCCTGGGTGTGGCGCGGAACAGGCTTTTTTCCGAGTCTGGCCTTTTGCACCATCTTGTGGTTCAAGTTTCCGGGCAACTGTTCCACCACATCGTGATTGGTCCAGTTTCCGGCCGAAAGAATCTCATCAACCTTCGTCATGCCTATAAATTAGAAAAAGCCCTGGGATAAACCCAGGGCTTTTCAAAGATTCAGTAGAAGACCTTATTCAGTGAAGGTGGCCACGCACTTGGTACCATCGTCTTCCGGGGTCACGTAGTGCATTTCGATACGGCGGTTTTCTTCACGACCGTCTGCCGTCTTGTTGTCTGCCACAGGAGCGGTATCACCGCAGCCCACAGCCTTGATGCGGTTCTTCTTCACACCTGACTTGATAAGCAGGTTCATCACCGCCTTGGCACGGTCAAGAGACAGCTTCTGGTTCTTGGCGGCCTTACCCACGTTATCGGTATGACCCTGGATAACGATGTTCAGATCCTTGTAACGGTCTTCGGTAGTGAGCTTCTTAGCCACGCCCTTCAGCACCGTCTTGGCGTTGGATTCGAGAGTAGCCTTACCGCTCTTGAAGGTCACACCCGTGAGCTTTTCAGGAGCCTGAACAGGGCAGCCATGGCCGTCGGCACCCGGTTCATCCGGGCAACGGTCAATACCCTTACAGACATTTTCGAACTGCTTCTGGAGTTTCTTCGTAGCAACCCATTCAGAGCAGGCTCCATCACCATCCGGGTCAGGATCGTCATCGAAGGGGCAACCCTTGTTCCAAGCAGGACCATTTTCAGTCGGGCAACGGTCCGGAGTCTTGGTGGGGCAGATATCCTTGAACTGATCGTGCATGGACTTCTCGAAGACCCAGGAGGCGCAGAGAGAGTCGCCATCGGCATCCGGATTATCCATGGGGCAGCCCTTCGCCCATTCAGGGCCAGCTTCTGTCGGGCACTGGTCAACACCCTTACAGATATCATCAAACTGTTCCTGCATCTTCTTCTCGGTCACCCAAGCATCGCAAATGCCGTCACCATCAGTATCGGGTTCACCCAGCGGGCAACCTTCATTGTTTGCCGGACCAGATTCGGTCGGGCACTTGTCGATACCCTTACAAGACTTTTCGATAAACCACTTCTTGGCGATTTCCTGGTCTTCGGCAGCCTTTTCGAAGTAGTAACCCATCTTCTTCTCGGTCACCCAAGCATCGCAAAGACCGTCACCATCAACGTCAGGATCATCCCACGGACAACCCTTGTTGGCCTTGGTACCTGCTTCGCCCGGGCACATGTCGTAGCCGGCGCAAACATTGCTAAAGCTGCTTGCAACACCCTCGTCAATGACCCACGGAGAACACATGCCGTCGCCATCCGGGTCGGGCTGCTTGGTCTTACAACCATTAAACTCAATCGGACCAGGCTGTGCCGGGCATTCATCGATACCGTCGCAAACATCCTTGAACTTCTTGGTCATCTTCTTCTGGGATACCCACGGGTCGCAAACGCCGTCCTTATCCGGGTCGGGGTCATCCAGTTCGCAACCGTCTTCGCCTTCACCCGGTTCGTTGGGGCATTCGTCGACACCTTCGCAAATATCGGAGAATTCATCTTCAAAACCCTTCTCAGCCACCCAAGAATCGCAAACACCGTCTTCGTCGGAGTCCGGATTACCCAACGGGCACCCCTGGTTCAAACGATGACCCTTATCATCGGGGCACTTGTCTTCGTTATCGGTCACGCCGTCTCCGTCTCGGTCCTGCGGGAGCAGGAACCCGCTCCAAGTGAGACCGCCATAGACCGTGTATTCGGGATTGACACGCGTTTTTTCGAGAATAACAGCATTTTCACCCTGGCGTTCCTCATTCTGCCACGTAACGATATTGGATACCATATTGTCGCCACCCACGTAATAAGAGGCTCCCAAGTGAATATCCAATCCAACAGGAGTATGGAAAACGACAGCTCCAGTCAACTGCTGCATTTCAAGGTTTTCGTCGACATTGTTGTTAAAGACTCCGTTGAACTTTTCAGTCTGAATATCCATGAAATATTCAGCAAAAATGGAGAGAAAATCAATGAAGTAGTATTCAGCAGCTGCACTGACAAATGGAACTCCCAAATAGACGCTTCCATCGCTGCTGGTATAGCGGTAGCCACCGTTCACGTGAATCAGGAACGGGAGTCCGTCTCCACCGTCCAGCTTGGAGAAGTCGGCCGTAGCGGCAAGACCGAATTTCATGGTCGTAGAGCTCGTACCAAAGGCATGACCCTCGCCCGTTTCCTTGTTGATATATTCCAATTCACGAATCCACAGGCCCTGCTTGTTCTGGTCCGCCGTAGGGAAAGCGGCGCTGAAGAACACGGCCACGTCCATGGGCTGGTCTTCGGGCAGGGGGAATCGGGCCTTCAAATCGGCCTTCAGATTACCAATTCCACCCGTTTTACGTCCATCGTCATTCGCAATTTCCCCGGACGTCGGGTCCTTGATAGGCAGGCTAAAGTTGTCGTAAAAGACAGGGAGGGCCATACCCACATCGAAATAGTGCCAGATACCCAAGGCAAAGCCAACATTGGCACTCAGGCCCATGAACTTGGAAACTTCGCCCCAGCGAGGATCGGTAGTCCCCGCCCCGTTCAGGTTATTGTAGCCATCGGCATAGTCCATAAGGGCGAAGAACGCCAGCTTGGAGTGTCCAAGGGACTGACCGGACTGGGTCTTGTTTACACCGACAAAGCCTTCCTTGTTCAATGTCTGTGGATGGGCCGCATAGGCGCCAACAGCCAGCGCCAAGGCCAATCCCGCAATTACTCGTTTCATAGAGTCTCCTTAATGAGGGTATTTCCCAATACTTTCGCCAAAATATAGCTTTTACAGCCCTATATTCCATATTGGAATATGTAAAATGAGATAAATAGCACACATTTCATCCGCTTTTTTCGCTTTGTTTACGAAAAATTACAGTATTTCCCCGTTTTTCTACAGGAATTTCTCGAAAATATCCGGATACATACGACACAGGCTTGTAAGGCCGCACCTGCTGATGATGAGGTGGTCTATAACGGGTATTTGAACAATCTTTCCTGCAGAACACATCATCCTTGTCAATTGCAAATCCTCTTCACTCGGTTCTGAACTTCCTGAAGGATGGTTATGGACCAAAATCACCGACACCGCCCTGTCCTCTATGGCATGGACAAATGTTTCTCGCGGGTGTACCAGAGTTTGGTTTACAAGACCGGTAGTCAGTTCATGGATGTTGATGACTACATTGGATGAATTCAAGGTTACCAGGACCATGTGCTCCTGATTTTCGTACTTGAGGTAAGAAAGCCTCGGTTCCAGATCTTCGGGGGTAATGACATTGATGGCGCGGGTCCCCAACATATAGCGGGATGAAAGTTCAAGACAAGCAAGGACTTTCGAAGCTTTCGCTCGACCAAGACCACGAACCTTCAAAAGTTCCTTCATTGTCGGGAACTCGTTTACCGTCGACAGGTAGTCCGAAAGGTTACGGGACAGCTGAAACACATCGCAATTGGAGCATCCACTACCAAGTACCAGGGCCAAAAGTTCCTCATTGTTCAGGGCGCCCACGCCCTTTTGTTGCATTTTTTCTCTGGGTAAAAGATTTTGTTCGCTCATGATTCCTCCTTGAAAAAAAAGAGCGCCTACGTAATAGACGCTTTTTTCAGGAGAAATATGCCAAGCGAATAAAAATTTTACATTGGATGCTTGAAAACCACGCCGATTAGCTAACGAGACACCTGTTCCCACAATTTGCGAGATGTTACGCCGTAATGCTCCTTGAGGGATTTGTCCACATCGCCGCGGTAAAATTCCTGAATGCAGTCCTTGAACTTGAGAAACTGCTCTCTGGATGCCAACCCAGACTCAGCACGGAACATCTTCTTGACCATTTCCAAAGAATACCAATAAAGTTTCAACGCTTCGTCGGTCCTGGACTCCCCTACGAAAGGCGCTACAAGGGCGTCCAAGGAAGGTGGCGAACCCGAAGGGCGATTCTTGTCGTTTCGGCTTCCGTCTACAAGCTGGGCAATTCCCTCGTTCAGCCACAGAGGGACCTTGGCCCTAGTCATGGCACGGACAAAGGCATGAGTCAGTTCATGAAAAATCACGGGGCGGTAAAGTTCGCGGTACTGCATCATTCCCACGGGAATACGGAGCTTACCGTCGAAAATGGCCCCAACCCACTCTGGCCTTGGCCCTATTCCCTGATATTCAGAAGATTGGTACAAGACTACATGCATCTTGTTTTCTGGGCGAAAATCAAAAAGATGACACAGGGAGTCGTAGGCCACCTCTAAAACGGACAAAGCCTCCAACACATCGTTCCTATTCGGGCGGCCCTCGAATTCTACACGAAAATGCATGGACCGGGCAATGCCCAATTCTTCCATCTCCTTGAGAAGTGATTTCGATTTCTTTTCCAGGAATTCCAGGTCTTCGTTTTTGTAATCCAGTGTTCCGATATAGGCTATGCAATCCTCGTACCGTTCCTGCTCATAAAGAGTGCCCGCTAAATGAAGTTGCAGGTTTTTATCGTCAGGAGTTTTTTCTAAAAGTGCGCGGACAGCCTTTTCCGAACACTTCCAGTCTGCCGCCTCCTGGCATTCGTTGAATTCATCAACTAGCCGATTCGCCTCTTCTATGGCACGATTCTTTTTTGACACATCCATGTAGGTGTGTACACCATAACCCAGGGCAACAATAGCGGCGACGATAGCGAAAAGCGTTCGAAAAGGAGGCGGACTTTGAGTCATAGCCAAAAGATAGCAAGTGGATTATTCTAGATTTAGCCCCGAAAACAGAAGAACGGTGCATTTTTTTGCGCCATAGGAGATTATCATGGGTTTCAAGTGCGGTATCGTAGGCCTCCCCAACGTAGGCAAGTCCACCATCTTTAACGCAATCACCAACGCCGGCGCCGAAGCCGCAAACTACCCCTTCTGCACCATCGAGCCGAACGTGGGCATGGTGAGTGTGCCGGACAGCCGCCTCGACGAACTGGTCAAGGTTTACAACCCGAAATCCATTGTCCCCGCCGTTACAGAATTCGTGGACATCGCTGGTCTCGTGAAAGGGGCTGCCCAAGGAGAAGGCCTCGGCAACCAGTTCCTCACCCACATCCGCGAATGCGAAGCTATTATGGAAGTCATCCGCTGCTTTGACGACGAAAACATCGTGCACGTGAGCGGTTCCGTGGACCCGGTCCGGGACGTGGAAATCATTGAAACCGAACTGATTTTGAAAGACCTGGATTCCGTGGAAAAGCGTCTCGCTACCGAAGCCAAGGGAGCCCGCACAGGCAACGCCGAGGCCAAGGCCCGTCTCGCCGCCTGCGAAAAACTCCGGGACACCTTCCAAGAAGGCAAGGCCGCCCGCACCGTGATGCACGATAGCGAAGAGATGGAAGGCATCGTGAAAGACCTGGCTCTTCTCACCGCTAAGCCCCTCTTCTACTGCGCCAACGTAAAAGAAGACGACATTCTCACCGGCAACGCCTACGTGGACAAGCTGAAAGAATATGCCGCAGCAAACGGTCACGAAGTCATCATGATCAGCGGAAAGATTGAAGAAGAACTTTCCGCCATGGAACCTGCGGACAAGGCGGAGTTCCTAAAGGAACTGGGCATGAAGGAATCGGGCCTGGACGCCGTGGTGCGCAAGGGCTACGAAATCCTTGGGCTCCGCACCTTCTTTACTGCCGGAGAAAAGGAATGCCGCGCCTGGACGTTCCACGCAGGCTACAAGGCCCCGCAGTGCGCAGGAGTGATCCACACCGACTTTGAACGCGGGTTCATCCGTGCAGAAACCCTCAGCTACGCCGACTTCTTGAAGCACGGCAGCTGGAACGCCGCCAAGGAAGCGGGCCTTGTCCGCACCGAAGGTAAGGACTACCTGGTACAGGATGGCGACATCATGTACTTCTTGTTCAATGTGTAGCACCTGCGGTGCAGTTATGAGTTGTGAGTTGTGAGTTATGAGTCGTCAGTTGTGAGTAACGTAGTGTCCTCAAACACACAATTGATTACTCACAACTCATTACTGATAACTCACTACTATTAGTTCTTACCTTGTTCTGCCACATTTTTTGCGGATCGTTTCGCCCGCAGGTCGTCTATAATCGGGCGGGCGATGCAGGCCAGGTTCATGGCGGTGCCAATAAGAATCAAAACACTTGCACAGTAAATTCCCACTCCCGGATCCACGCGAAGCACATTCATACCGATAGCATTGCAAAGAGCGCCAATCTGGGATAGTACCGCCCATAGCGAAAACATAGAAAGCATGCCCAATGCAAGAGAGCCCAGGGAAGCATAATAGCCCAAAGGCGCAAGCAGGGCAAAAACCGCAGCCAAAAACAGCGCCGCCGTAATCCCGAACAAATGAAGCATAGGCTCCATCTTCGGGAAGTTAGGGATAAAGTCCTTGAACCGTTCAATAGACCTAGGGTTACCCTCTTCCATCTTCTTGAGCAAGCTCGTTGCCGGTTCCTTGAGTTCGGTACCCAAGTCAAGACCAAGAGCGATTTCGTACATGGAGGGTTCCGCAATGACCTGCTCGGTGCAAGACACACTTGCTAAAGGCATCAGCAAGCCCAAAATGGCCAAAAGGTAAGGCAGGCCAACCAGCCTCTGGAAAAGTCGAAAGAACTTGTTGGGCATTATTTACCTATGACATTCAGGGGATACACGCAACGGAATCCAAGTGTTTCAGACCAATACCTGGGGTCTTCGTCATCCCGGACAGACATATTAAGCATCTTTTCCTTGTCTTTCCAGGAACCGCCCTTGTAAACCCTAGAGGAGCCGAACAGTGCGCCTGTCGGGTTAGAAGATTCCACCCAGAACGAAAGCATAAAGTACTTGTCACGAGTCCATTCGGCAACGTTTCCGGACATATCGTAGATGCCCCAGGCATTGGGCTTCTTGGTAGCCACCTGTTGCGGGCCGTAGGCTTCATCTTCTTTACGCTTGTTGTAGGAATTTTCCCTGTAAATGGCGTAAACAGATGGATCCGGAACAGAATCCATCACCCAGGGTGATCCTTCGATACTCCCTGCACGGCCTGCAAATTCCCACTGGGCCTCAGTCGGCAAGTCGCCACCGTTCACCTGGCACACCTTGCGGGCATTTTCCCAGTTGATGTTGTGGACCGGCTTTTGCGGGTGGAAGAAAGTAGATTTGTCCTTGACCCTCTGGACGGAATCTACACGGAGCATAATCTTTTCCATAAGTTCCTGAGTCATTTCCGTCACCATGATAGCGAAGGGCGACATTTCCACCACATTGCCGTAGTAGCGGAACGATCCAGAATCCAAAAGCACCAGCTTGCCACGGAGGGGGTCATTCACGATCTTTTTCAGCGAAGGTTCCGCTACGCTCGAAGAAGACACAACCACTTCCGAAGAAGACGAGCTCACCTGGGGCAAAGACGACGATGAACTTTCTACTGGTGCCGGCGGAGGCGGATTCAACCAGTCCTGGACTTCCTGCTGTTCAAAAATGTACTGGGGCAGCATAAAGCTTCCCTGGGCTTCAATAATTTGGTCGCCAACCTGGACTTCCAGTTTCACATAGCGGTAATGATGCCTCGTGATGCCGTTGGCACCATAGATCCACACGGGCTTGTTGTTCTGCAGGGATACGATGATTCTGGCGCCACCTTCTGGGGAGGCAAGCATTGCCGCCAAGGAATCGGAAGCATAGCCCGGAACATGTCCTTTCCAGGTCACGTCATAACGGTTCACCGGCTGACTAAACTTGAGAATCAAGAAATCTGCCTGAGCCTTAGCCACAACGGGTGTTGCAGAAGCACTAGAAGCAGGAACGCCTGCGACCGGAGCTGCCGCAGAATCAGCCTTAACCGTAGAGTCCGCCGTCACCGTTGAATCCGACGTTGCTGCAGATTCCGTAGCGGTAGCCACGGGGGGAACAGGATAAACAAGAACCGCACCAGCAGGCTCTGGCAAAGTGGTAACCGTATCGTAGAAGATGGAATCGGGAACCAGGTAGAACCGAGCCGGCAAGGCATGGAGACTATCGAATTTTTGCTTAAAGGCCTGGTCTACAGCAGAAACGCCAGACATCTTCGACTTACGCCACAAGTCCAGAGCCTCCGCATGCACAACGTCGTACCGGGTCGAGTAAGCCTGGTATGTGGGGTCGTTCATCTCCAAACCTACAGAAACAGCCTGTTTCTTGGCCGGGTAAACCTTGGCAAAATCATTTGTGTCCACGGAATTGAGCACGGTGATGAGCTCACCCACATATTTGTCATAAAGAACTTCCGTATACTCAAGATTCGGAGTAGCGGCAACCTGTTCCACCGTCACGGACACCGGGCTTGCCGCAGGAGCCGTTGTCCGAAGCTGAACAAGATTGGGCTTGAAAAGTAGAGTCTTTCCGCTCTGGACCATACCGATATCGGTAAAAGGCATATAGCCGTCAGCCGAAAACACAAAGGCGTAAGGGCCTGGAGCTACCGGCGAAATCGTCTTGGCCACATTGCGGAGTTTTGTATCAAGGGAAGAAATCTTTATAGACTTGATGGAACTTTCCACCTTGATAACACCCGGGAGCGGGTCTTCGTTCAGCACCTGCCAGCGCCCGTTTTTCATAAATAGCAGCTTGGGCACTCTAGGAGAATAGATGTAGTCCTTGTCAAAGTAGATATACTTTTCGTCCTGGAAGGCCTTGGAATTCTTGGTCGGATAAAAGCGCATCCGGAGAACATCAAAAACGGTGAGCTGGTTCTTTTCCAGACTAAAGGCATGAAGATTGCCATAAACCGCGGGATTCACCTTGCCCTGAACCCAGTAGTATTCCTTAGGCGACTTCTTGTAGCGCAAAAAGAGGGCATTGTCCTTCAGGGGTAGAGCGGGGGCGGTTGTGGTCACGGAACCGGGAATCCTGATGGCCATCTCCGGGAAGGGCTCAAAAAGTTCACCCTCCTTATACTGGTCCATGGGCACCCTAAACATCTTGTCGCCATCGGCAAGAGCCAACACCGGCAACAAAAGCAAAACGGGCAGAATGCGCAACAAATGCATAATCGCTCCTATAAATTCTCCTAAACACCGCCTCCCGGCGGTTATTTTCAAAAAAGATAATTACTTGGGACGATTAACGTCCTCAAAAAGCCGCTCCAACAGCCGAAAAATCAGTTATTTGCGCCCATTTTCAGCAAATAACCGCCCTGGCTACCGCCGGTGGGGCCCAATTCCACCTTCCAGTCCGCCATGCGGATAATGTCGGGGTGGTGCTCGATGACAATCAGTGTGTCGCCACGGGCAGACAGGCGGCGCAACAGGTTCCAGAGAATCTGGATATCCTTCAGGTGGAGCCCCGTAGTGGGTTCGTCCAGAAGGTACACCATCTCCCCCGCCGATTTACGGGAAAGCTCCGCCGCAAGTTTCAGCCGCTGGGACTCGCCACCCGAAAGGGTGGTGACCGGCTGGCCGAGCCTCAGGTAGCCGAGGCCCACGTCCCGCAGGCATTCCAGCTTGGGCAAAATTTTCGGCTGGTCCTTGAAGAACTCGCAGGCTTCGTCGATACGCAGGTCCAAAACGTCGGCGATGTTCTTGCCCTTGAAAGTAACCGTAAGGGTTTCCTGGTTGTAACGCTTGCCGCCGCAGACTTCGCAAGTTTCCCAGATGTCCGAAAGGAAATGCATTTCCACCGAGATGGCGCCGCGACCTTCGCAGGCTTCGCAGCGGCCACGGGCCAAGTTGTAACTGAAACGGCCGTAGTCAAAACCCTTCACCTTGGCCTGTGGCAGTTTGGCGAATAGCTTGCGTATGTCGTCAAACACGCCCGTGTAGCTCGCGGGCGTGCTGCGAGGCGTTCCAGAGATTGGGCTCTGGTCCACCAGCAACACCTCGCCGCTTTGCTTCTTGCGGCCACGGGCCTGGAACTTCTTTTTGAGAGCCGGGAAAATTTCGTCTACCACCATGGAGCTCTTGCCCGAGCCGGACACGCCACAGACCACGCTGATGGCGCCCTTCGGGAACTTGACGGACAAGTTCTTCAGGTTGTTTTTCTTGAGCCCCTTGAACTCGTAGAACTCCGAATCTTCGGTAACGGGGCGAACCGCCATCTGGTTTGTCACGGGAATAGAACCCGTAAGGTACTTGACAGTTTCGCTCCGGGGGAACTGCTGCAGGGCGTAGGGTTTGGAAAGTTGCTTTGGAGAGCCTTCCGCCACCACCTCACCGCCAAATTCACCAGCAGCAGGACCCATATCGATGATGTGGTCCGCCGCCTGCATCATCTTCATGTCGTGCTCCACCACCACCAGGGTGTTTCCCAGGTCCCGCAGGCGGTACAGAGAATCCAGCAGCTTGGCGGTATCGCTTTCGTGGAGGCCAACCGTGGGTTCGTCCAAAACGTAGAGCACTCCTTCGAGACCGCTACCGATTTGGCTTGCGAGACGGATACGCTGGGACTCGCCACCGCTCAGGGTGTCGCCTGCACGGTCAAGCCCAATGTAGCCAAGTCCCACGCTGATGAGGAATTCCAGACGGCCGATGATTTCACGGAACAGGGGCTCCGCTACCGTCTTCTTGCTTTCGCCGTTCTTTTCGCCCTTGAAATTTACATGGGTGAACCAGTCCAGGGCCTCTGAAATACTCATGTGATGAACATCCATGATATTCTTGCCCGCGATACGCACGGCAAGGTATTCGGGCTTGAGCCTTTCCCCATGGCAATCGGGGCAGACTTCGCCATCCTTGAAATGTCCAAGACCGAGGCAGGTATCACAGGCGCCCCAGTGGGTATTGAAACTGAAATGCTTGGGATTGAGGGCAGAATCCATGTACCAGCCGCAATCGGGGCAACCCGGCTTTTCGGAACAGGCGAGGCGTCCGCCCTTTTCGTCTTCTACGTACAGAATCCCGTTGCCGTCACGGTATCCCCGTTCAAAGGCCTCCACCAGGCGGGCACGGTTGGATTCCTTGACCACCACGCAGTCCACCACGGCCAAGAGCTGACGCTCCCGGGTAGGGATTTTCGGCAGAGGAAGCTCCACCAGTTTCTTGCCCAGGTAAGCCTTACGGTATCCCTTTTCCGTCAAAATTTTAGACAACTTAATTACATCGTTGATTTCGAAAGGAGCAAGGACCGTCACCATCTTGTTCAGGTCACGGTCAAAGGCATACTGCATCAGGTCACCCGCGGAGTACGAATCCACAGGCTTCCCGCAATGCAAGCAATGCGGCGTGCCGACCCTCGCCCACAAAATGCGGAAATAGTCGTAAATCTCGGTGAGGGTCGCCACCGTACTCCGCGGACTCTTGCTGGCGCTTTTCTGGTCAATGGCGATAGCCGGGGCAAGTCCCGTGATGGAATCGATGCTCCCGTGGTCGGGGCGGCCAAGGAAGCGACGGGCGTAAGTACTGAGGGTCTCTACAAAGCGTCGCTGTCCCTCGCTAAAGAGGGTATGGAAAGCGAGGCTGGACTTGCCCGAACCCGAAACTCCGGTGATTACCGTAAGCTTGTGCCGGGGAATGGTGACGTCGATGTTTTTCAAGTTGTGCTTGCGGGCGCCGTGGACCTCCATATCCAGGGAGTAGGCCTCCCCCGCCTTGAGGGACCTGTCGAACTGCTTGTTCTCCCCATGCTTTTTCGAAAGCACAGGCGCCAGGTATTTGCCGGTCTGGCTTTTCTTGTTCTTTGCAATCTGCTCCGGAGTGCCTACGGCCACGATGCGCCCGCCGCCCACACCCGCTTCGGGCCCAAGGTCGATAATCCAGTCGGCGCACTTGATTACATCTAGATTGTGCTCGATGACCACCACGCTGTTCCCGAGGCTCCGCAAGCGGTTCAGGCATTCCAAGAGCCTGCGGATATCTTCAAAGTGCAGCCCCGTAGTGGGTTCGTCCAGCAGGTAAAGGGTCTTGCCCGTGCCCGGGCGACGCAGTTCCGAGGCAATCTTGATGCGCTGGGCCTCGCCGCCGCTGAGGGTGGTAGAAGGCTGGCCAAGCCTCAGGTAACCCAGGCCCACTTCCTTGAGCAAGTTCAAGGGTTCTGCAATCTTCGGCAGGTCCTTGAAAAATTCCGCCGCATCGGCAATGCTCATTTCCAGAATTTCGGAAATATTCTTGCCCTTGAAATAAATTTCCCGGGTGGCATCGTTAAAACGCTTGCCGTCGCACACATCGCAGGTCACCTGCACGCTGGGCAAAATGTGCATGTCCACCACTTTTACGCCAGCCCCTTCGCAAGCGTCACAGCGGCCGCCCTTCACGTTAAAGCTGAAACGGCTCTTGGTGTAGCCACGGACCTTGCTTTCGGGCAGGCTACCGAACAGGTCGCGGATATCGTCCCAAATTTTCGTGTAGGTCGCCGGATTGCTCCGGGGCGTGCGACCGATAGGCGTCTGGTCGATTTCGATTACCTTGTCGATGTTCTCGAGCCCTTCCAGATGGTCGAACTTACCTACAGGCTCTTCGGAGTTGTAGAACACCCGGGCGAGTTCACGACGCAGAATCTGGTTCACGAGAGTGCTCTTTCCGGAACCCGAGACGCCCGTCACTACGGTAAAGGCACCGTCCAGCGGGATTTCCACGTCGATGTTCTTCAGGTTGTTTTCGGACGCACCACAGATTTTCAGCTTGTGAGTATTCTTGTCAATCTTCTTGCGGTTTGCCGGAATCTCGATGGCCTTGCGGCCGCTCAGGTAGGCGCCCGTAAGCGAAGACTTGTTCTTTTCCAGTTCTTCTACAGTTCCGGCCGCCAAAATCCGGCCGCCCTCTACGCCGGCACCGGGCCCCACGTCTATGACGCAGTCGGCGTGACGCATGGTGTCTTCGTCGTGCTCCACGACGACCAGGCTGTTGCCCTGGGCTCGCAGGTGCTCCAGCATTTCCAAAAGCTTGTCGTTATCCCGCGGGTGAAGCCCGATGCTGGGCTCGTCCAGAATGTAAAGCACCCCCTGGAGCCCTGCCCCTACGGCACTGGCCAGGCGGATTCGCTGGGCCTCGCCGCCGCTCAGGGTAGAAGCCTTGCGGCTGATGTTCAGGTAGCCAAGGCCAACCGTCTTCAAGAAATTCAGGCGCCCCCGGATTTCGCGGAAGATTTCCTTGCCTATCCGCAGTTCCTTTTCGGAAAGCTTTAGGCCGTTGAAAAAGTCGGCGGACTTATCGACGGACCAATCCGTCAGTTCCGTGATATTGTGGCCATGAAACTCCACCGCATTCGCCATACGATTG
>CALATK010000180.1 GCA_937891805.1 uncultured Fibrobacter sp.
CGACAACAGCAAACGCCACAATAAGCATAGATCCTATCGCCGCTGATTCTATCGGGGCTCTGCCCCTCCAGAATGACAGGCTCCTGGATGACAGATCAAGAAACTTCTTCATAAAAGCCCCCAAATAATGTTTATCTAAGGCAAATGTAATTTATTTTCACCCCAAAAAAGCAAAACAAACCCAAAGCATCAACACAAAAGCCGCCCGCATCACTACGCCACAGTCTTCAGCAATTCTTTGCCGATACGGCGGAGTTCCTCGTCAATGAGTTTCTTTCTTGCCGAAGATGGTTTCTTCGTTCCGTTTACGTATGCGGCGAACAGGGGCTGAGGGATTCCCAATCGGCGGGCAATCTCAGAAAAGTCAACCTACGGCAAATCCCCGTCGTTCATCATTTCGGGCATGTTCTTGTGGACAATCCCGTTCCTGTGCTGGATAACGTCATTTCGAGTCAGCACGTACTTCGCGTAATTGTCCCGAATTTTCTCCAGCGGGGCGTATTCGCGGTCCTCGGTCTTTCGGCTATCCATCATCGTCATGCAGACCTGCACGTAACTGTACTCCGAAAAATCCTTTTGCAGAATAAAGTCGCACTCCAGTTTCCCAATGCGCCCGACACTCACGCTATAACCGTTCGATTTGGCGTAGGCGTAAAAAACGTTCTCCATGACGGGGCCGTAGTTTATGCGGTTGTCGGTATTGGTCGCGTAGTAAAATCCCACATCGGCCAGGTAGTATTTCTTTTCGCCCGCGATAGATCTTCGCGATTTCATGTCGAAGCGGTTGCACTCGTAGAGGATTTTCGAATCGACCAAAATCTGGATGTACCTATTCAGGGTTTCCCGCTTAATGTCTGACCCGCTTTTACGCAAGTCCTCAAGCATGTTGGTAAGGCTCGTTGTCGCACCGAAGTTGTTTATCATGTAGTTCCGAATCTTGTTGAACACCGACACGTTGCGGATTTTCACCCGTCGCTTGATATCCTTCTCGAAAATTTCGGTTATCACACTTTCGATATACGCCTTCTTGTCTTGCGCAGAATCGTATTGCACCGCCTTCGGAAAGCCTCCCTCTACAAGAAACTTATCGAACTCTTCCACCAGATTTTGGCTGACTGCTTTGCCGAAGAAACGCTTCATTCCCAAGTATTCCTGGAAATTGAGCGGGAACATTTCGAACTCGATGTACCGGCCAGTCAGTTTGGTGACCAGTTCGCCGCTTAAGAGGTAGGAATTTGAACCCGTAATGAATATGGAAAAATCGCCTTCCGCCCTGAATGCGTTGATGACCTCCTCGAAATTCTTGACATTCTGGATTTCGTCAATGAACAGAAACTTGGTTCCTTGTGCACCGGCATGCTCTTCGATGCATTTTTCCAACTGATCGGCGGTCTTGATTTTCTTGTAGCCCCGCTTGTCGAGGTCGAGATAGATGATGTTCTCGGAAGCGACACCCGAATCGGAGAGTTCCTGTGCGATAGTCTCCATCAGGCTAGACTTTCCACAGCGGCGCACTCCCGTAATGACCTTGATTATCTCGCAATCGCGGTAAAAGCCGCGGATTTTCTTGAGATAGCATTCCCTGGCAAAATTCTTGGCACTCATACCCTAAATATACCCTATTACCAGAGAAAAATCAAGGTTAAAGGGGTATATTTTGCAAAAATAACAGATTTTACACTTTTAAATGGTTTTATTAATATAGCAGTGCGGAACCAGTGTTCGCCGCCGTCCATCACGGTCAGGGGTGAACCGATTTTCTGGGCGAATTCGCGCATCGTTTCTAGCGAGGTCAAGTTGTCATTCGAGCCGTACAGAATTTTGTCGGAACACACCACTCGATCGGATTTTCACGCACGTAGTCGGCGTTTCCGCCCTTCCCGTGCACGTAAATGACAGGGTTTTTCATCCCCCCCTACCCTTCGAATTTCCAGCCGCAGTCGTTGTGGTAAACCATCTGGCGGGTCATGCCGCCGTCGATGCAGATGTTTTCGCCGGTAATGAAGCCGGCCTTGTCGCTGGCGAGGTAAAGCACCATGTTCGCAATGTCGAGCGGGTTGCCGACGCGGCCCGCTGGCTGCTGGGTGGCATCGGGGCCTTCGTAGGTTTTGAAATCCGTATCGATCCAGCCCGGCGAAATCGAATTCACGCGGACGCGGCCCGCAAAACTCACGGCAAGCGCGTGAGTGAGGGCCGCGATCCCACCCTTCGCCGCCGTATAGCTTTCCGTTTGCGGTTGGCTCATGCGGTCGCGACTCGAAGAAATGTTTATAATGCTCGCGCCCACCCCGAAATGCGGTGCAAAAAGTTTCGCGAGGTAAAAAGGAGCAGTCACGCCCACGGCCAGCGCGTAGCTGAATTCCTCGTAGCTGCATTCGTCAATGCCCTTCATCAGCGGGAGCGCGTTATTCACCAGCACATCCACGTGCCCATACTTTTCGATAACGAATTGCGCAAATTTTTCGAGGACTTCCTTTTTCGACAAGTCCCCCACAAAGCAGGGATTCTCGCGAATGTCGATGCAGGCGACCTTCGCACCCTCTTTCTCGAATTCACTCACGACGGTAGCGCCAATCCCGTGGGCCCCGCCCGTCACCACGACCACTTTATTTTCAAACAATTTCATATGGATAAATATACACTAAAACGCACCAAGGCGCACACAAACGCCAACTTTTCCACAGGCCGGACAAGCATCAACACAAGCTCTCCGCAGGAACTATCATCGAAAAAACTTTCTATATTTACCCCCGGGTAGCGGATGACCGCCGGCAGCGATGCTGGAGGAAAGTCCGGGCACCACAGGGCAGGATGCTGGATAACGTCCAGGCGCGGAAACGCGACAGACAGTGCAACAGAAAGCAAACCGCCAGGTCCGGGCGCAAGTCCGGGCAAGGTAAGGGTGAAAGGGCGAGGCAAGAGCTCACCGCATTCCTGGCGACAGGGATGGCACGGTAAACCTCATCCGGTGCAAGACCAAGCAGGATTCCGTCCGCAAGGACCAGCTGCGGCCCGCGGCTGTTGGATATCCGGGTAGGTCGCTTGAGGCGGTCGGTAACGATACGTCCAGAGAGATGGTCATCGCCCCGAGATTACATCAAAGGGTACAGAACCCGGCTTATAACTACCCTAAAACGAAGGCCTCTGCGTTGAGCAGAGGCCTTCTCCTTATAATGACCGCTCGGACTAGATTCTCGCTATCAAGTGCAGGGCTGGTCCTCGCTCTCGCCTTCACAGCCGATTAATATCGGCTGCTACGGCTCACGACGACCGCTCGGAACTACATCAACCTACGACCCGCAGGCGCCGTACTTGCCAATCTTGAAAATCTTGATACTGTTGATTGCGCTGGTCGGGCAGTATATCGAGTTTTCAAATGCACAGGAGACACCCGACTCATCGTTGGAATACTTAAAGTGGATAGCCTCGACACTGGCAATAGCTTGGCTAAACGAGGGATAAGAAGTCGACCATGAGGGCTGACCAAAAGCAGTCGCACTGAACTTAAGGTTCACCGTCTTCATGTTTGCGCTGAGCAATGGAGCATACCAAGAACTGGACCCATCAAGGGAACTCTTCAAGGTGAGTTCCAAGGGATCTGAAGCAGAATAGGTAACACATATTCCTTCCCAGTCAGACATATCTACGGTACCCCCTGCAGGAGCCATATTGAATCCGATGGCACCATACGGATACGGATCGGGAGCCATGTAAGAACTTGTGCCCGAGCCTACCCTAGACCAATTCTTGTAGACCAGGTCTATTTCCGCATCGACATAACCCATCTCATAATCCAAAAATACCATAGAAGAACCCTTGTCCGCCTTGTCGTCAAAAGCAAACCACCAGCCGGAAGAATCCTTGGTCACAGCGTTGTCATCGAAGAAAGTGTATTCGTCGACGGTGTTGAAGAAGGTACGAACACGGTCACCGTATGTAGAAGTGTACATGATTCCATCTTCGAAGGTCACCACCTTCTCCTTGGGTCCGGCGCTAGCAGAAGACTTGGTTGTGCTGCCGGAGTCCGAAGAACCGGGCGTGGTGCCTTCGTCGCCGCCATTTGCGGGATTGGCGGCGGCCTTCATTTCGTTACAAGTCTCCACGTTGTCCTCGTAAATTTCGTCCAAATTCGCCAATCCAAAAAGTCCTACATCTTCGGTAACGGTGCATTTGCCCTTGTCGTATTTGGCAGCAGCGCTACCCTTGGCAGAGGCGTTGCACACCGCTTCGGCCGTAGCATCGTCCCCAAGGGCCGACAAGTCAGCCGTAGAAACCACCGAAGTCAGTTCACCGCCGGCAAAGACAAAAACAGTCGTAGAGGCTTCGCCATCAACGTTTGTCTTTATCGTAACGGTCGAACTCGTCTTGGTAACGGAGCAGATGTCGTCACTATCGCCACCCTGGGAACTGCCACTCTTGCCCGAAGAACCGCTCTTGCCGGAGCTATTGCTCGCAGGCTTTACCGCCTCGTTTGCGGCATCGCAGGCCATCTGCTGGGCCTGTTCCAACTGGTCGATGGAACCGGGCATAAGACCCGCTGTCGTCTTCACGGTGCACTTGCCGCCTTCAAAGCTCGCTTCAGAGACACCTTCCACATTCATGGCTTTGCAGGCAGATTCTCCGCCAGCCCCCACGTCGGTAACAGTGGACTGGGAGGCCATGTTGCCGTCTTCGCCAAATTCGTAAATGGTGGTAGTAACTACCCCGTTCACATCGTTTTTCACGGTGAGGGTGTTTCCATTCTTGTCAACAGTGCAGACATCTCCCTGGGCGTTAGGGCCGCTGCCCTTGGAATCACTTCCACAACCAAACAGACCAATGCTGGCGGCACAGACCGCCGAAGCTAACGCAATTGTATTTTTTCTGTTTACAATTCGGTTTGACATAAAAAAAGGCCTCCAAACGGGTTTTATCTTATACAAATATATATTCTGGAGGCCCTGTAGTCAATACCACAAAAGCCTTGCGTTGTTTTTTTTGTTAACGAAAGTTTACAAATGTAAAATGAATACGCAATAGATACAGAGAAAGGCCTAAAAAAAGCGACCCCGGCATCGTGGCCGGGGTGACAGATGGGCAAAAGACCCGGGGGCAATCCCCCAAAAAATTAGATGTCCAGGTCGATACCTACGCCCACACCGCGGCTTTCACGCTTGTAGGTATTCTTGCCGTATTCCACGTCTTCTTCCCAGTCCTTATACAGGGAATGGAAATAGCCCAGGTTGAACTTGAGCCAGTCGGTAGCCCTGAAGGCAAGGCCGAAACCGAAGGTGGTATTGTCCAGAATGATGCTCATCTCGCTCAGGTATTCGTCGGAGAGGTTGTAGCGGGTCACCTGCACGCCACCGCTCAATGTCCAGCGGGTCAAGAAATCCACTTCCACGCCGTAGAGGAACTCGTCGGTATCGTCAGCATACTTTTCCTGCTTACCGGGGAGGTTCGCCTTGGAGTCGAACCAATGGCCATAACCCAGGCTCAAGCGCAGGTTGTCCAGCAGGGAGTAAGTAAGGCCCGCGTAGATGGAGGCGGGAATGTCGTTGTCGCTCTTGACGCCGTCATCGTAGCTGTCAATGCCCACCTGGTTCACCTTGGTGTCGTTTTC
>CALATK010000181.1 GCA_937891805.1 uncultured Fibrobacter sp.
CAGTGAATCCGGCTCTGAATACTTTGGATTCAATTTCGATCCCGACAACGCTCCCGATAATTGGACTTATTCCCTCAGCGGCCAGTGGGTGAACGACAAGGTCTTTGCGGGTCTTCCGACCAGTTACGTGGCCTGCAGCGACTATGTGCCTGCTTCTAGCAGCAGTTCCGATGTCAGTTCCAGTTCCGACGCCCGGTCCTATGCTGTTAAGCCCTACTACACCTATGTGTATGCGGGTGACGGATGGACGATTGCAAACGAAGAGGGCGAATTTGGTCTTGTCGCCGAAGTGATTGACGAAGAAACGGGCAAGCCAGTCATTGGCCTGAAGGGTGTAGTCGCCGAAAATGAGAACGGCTGGGCGGGCATTGGCATGAACGTGGGCGACCTGGACGGTTGCCAACTCTTGCAGTATGACTACAAGGGGCTTCCCCACAACCTGGCCCTTGCCAATACGCCTGATGGTGCCGACGTTGTTGTAAAATATGACATTTCTGCCACCGACACATGGGAGACTTTCACCCTTGACATGTCGGCTCTGTCTGGAATAGACCTGCAAAGTGGACTTGATATCAAGTGGCAACTCGCCGCTATGGGAAACGGGAACCTCTACGTCGATAACGTCCGTTGCGTTGTTCCTGCCAGTTCCAGCAGTTCCAGCGGTGACGAACCTGCAAGCAGCTCCAGCATCAAACTCCCGGTCGTTGCGGCACCCACCGCCAACACGGAACTGGTGGATGACTTCGAGGATGGCGATATGTTCCCGCTGTGGAGTGTCGGAAATTACTGGGCTGAATCTGATAGGGGCGACAATGGAGGAAATACGACTGCGCAATTGGATGTTGTGCCAGGAAACGGCGGAAAAGTTCTCCAGTTGACCTATGCCTATGACGTGGGTAAATATGCGTATAATCCGTTTGCTACCATATCTACCAACGACTTTGGCAATCTGAATCTTTCGCAGTGCAGCGCCATCCAGTATGACTACAAGGGTTCCGCCCATAAGTTCCGCATAAAAGTGAGCGAAAATGTCAACAACTTGCTCGAGATGGGATGGGGCTTCCATACCTACACGGTAGACCATCCCAGCGCTACATGGCAGACCGTTTCCATTCCCTTGGCCTCCCTGCGGCAAGAATGGGGCAAGGAAGTGCCAATCGAAATAGCCATGCAATATGCGAACGGCTTTGACTGGCGTGTCGAAGCGGAAGACAGGATGTCCACAGAAACAGGAACCCTTTCCATTGATAACATCCGTTGCATAGGTCTTGCCGAAACCCGGTACTATACGGTGACTTTCAAGAATGGCGAAGAAACCCTCTTGGAAAAGAGTTGGGCAGAAGGTTCCAACACGTATGATCCTGGACTTACTCCTGTGAGGGCTCCTGACCCGCAGTTTACCTACACGTTCACCGGGTGGACCCCCTCCCTATTGGACATGTATTGGGAACCTGTGAAGGTTACGGCAAATGCGGTTTATCAGGCCGAATTTGACTCCGAGATCCGTACCTATACAGTCACCTTCCTGATGGACGACGGGGAAACGGAGTATGCGACTGCGAATGCAGAATACGATACTCCTGTTCAGGACATTTTGCCGGAGAACCCCGCTAAGGATGCTACCGACGAATATACCTATACGTTTAACAGTTGGAGCCCATCCGTGACGGATGCCGTTGTTACGGGCGACATGTTCTACGTGGCCTCCTTTGGAGCAACCAAGAAACAGTATTCCATCGCCTTTGTGGGTGTCGATGACGAGACCGTGTTAAAGGCTGCTACGCTTTATGATTACGGTACCCCGTTTGACGAAATCGATGCTCCTACCGTTTCTGACAATGGTGGATGGAGGTTTGCCGGATGGACCCCGAACCCTGCAACCGTTACAGAAGATGTGACCTACAGAGCCACCTATACCCAAAAGTTTATCATTACCTGGAAGGATGACGATGGCTCCGTGTTGAGGTATGACTACCACGATGCCGGCGAAATTCCCGATTATGGGGAAGACCCCACCAAGCCTGCAACGGCACAGTATTCCTATGACTTTACGGGCTGGACACCTGCCGTAACCGACGTGACAGGGGATGCCGTATATACGGCGACCTATAGTGCGGCGGTAAACGCCTATGAAGTTGCTTTCATGGATGATCAGGGAGAAGAAATAATCGCTACTTCGTCATATCCCTATGGAACCCAGGTCCAGACAATCGCTCCCAACCTTTCTGCTGGAGATGCTGTCTGGTCAACTGCTGGAGAATCCTGCCTCTTTACCGGCTGGAACCCCGTAATCCTGGGTGAAGCGGTTGTGACCGGAGACAAGGCCTATACGGCCCAGTGCACGGTGGTCCCGAACAAGTACAGCATCACCTTCGTGATGGATGACGGGACCACACTTGTTGCCACGGTGACTAGGGACTATGGAACCTTGATAAACGATATGCTTCCCGATGAACCGACCAAGATTGCAACGAATGCAAAGACATTTGAATTCGCCCGTTGGGTAACGCTTGACGGACAATCCATTGCCGAAGATGCAGAATTGGAGGGAAATACGACCCTCAAGGCTGTGTTCAACGAGTTTGACCGTATGTATGCTGTTGCATTCGTAGACTACGACAATACGGTGCTCAAGCCTGCCACGTTCTATACCTACGGCGCGACGGTCGAGGTCCCGGACGATCCTACTAGGGATGCTGCTGGTATATATACCTACGAGTTCCGCGACTGGAACCCTGCAGTCACTACCGTGACAGGCGAGGCTATCTACAAGGCGACCTACGACTCTACGGCCCACTATGGCGCTATTGCCATTAGCGTCATTGACGGGAAGAAGACGGCTACTATCGATGGCTCTTATACGGATGGGGATGTAGTGAATATCCCGGCGTCTATAGACGTCGATACCGTAGTCTTCAACCGCACCTTCTCGGCCAGTGGATATTCTACCATCACGCTGCCCTTCAGCATTAACAGAAATGCTATTGAAGGGGTATCGAAGGTCCTGACGTTCACTGGCATTGGTTACGATGAGAACGGGAAGAAACAGGTCGAGATGGAAGAGGTTAACGGTGAACTCAGTGCCTATAAGCCCTACATGGTGGAACTGAGTAGCGAAGGAAGCCTCGTGTTCCATGGCAACTCCATGGTAATCCAGCCGACGGAGGGGGCCAATACCGTTGTCCAGGGTGATGACGGCTGGGAATTCCGTGGAACACTCAGCAAGATAGTCTGGGATGAGAAGCATCCTGACCTGGGCCGTGTCTATGGATTCTCTGCCAAGGAAGCGAATAATGTGCGTATAGGCCAGTTTGTAAAGGCTGGCAAGGGTGCTTGGATTAATCCGTTCAGGGCCTACATGATATACAATGAAGGCAACTCCGCTGGTAAGTCTGCCGGCCATGCTTATGTCAGTGCCGAACCGCTTCCCGATTACATGGATGTGGTGGTCGTGAGCCGTGGCGCCACAGGTGAGGAGAGCAAGACGGTTATCGGCGGCATCAATACCCGCACCGGCGAGTTCAAGATGATGCAGGACTACGACCTGAAGGGCCGCAAGCTTAACGGTAAGCCCACCGCTCGCGGTGTCTACTATGGCAAGAAAAAGATTATTAAATAGGAGAAAAACTCATGAATATCGAAAAAACTCAGAAGAAGGAATATGTCGCACCCGAGATGGAGGAAGTGGAACTCTTTTGTAGGGGAAACTTACTGCAGGAGGCTAGTCTCGGCGGGGAAGACTGTGACCCTACAGATGGCTGCTTCAGCTAGGTCTTTGTTCAAATGTATTCTTCCTGAACGGGTTCTTCTCTTGAGAAAAAATCCCGAGCCTTACGACTCGGGATTTTCCTATTCCAAATTGGAATGCTTATGCCATTAATTTATCGGAAAACGGCATTCCTGTTTTTACTATAAACAGAAATTTACGCAGAAAAGGGTAAATGGGTAACGTTTTAGTTTATTTTCATAGTTTAGGCGTGTTACAACCAAAATGTCATATTGAAGTTATAGAAGGAAACTAGGCTTTCTGTATCCGCCAATTCACCAAACCAAACAGATTCAACAGCCTTGAAAACAAATCCCGACCTGCATGGGCCGGGATTTTTTTGTATGAACCGAAAACCACCAGCTGGGCTGGTGGTTCTAAAGAAGCCTTCT
>CALATK010000182.1 GCA_937891805.1 uncultured Fibrobacter sp.
TCACGGCCTGGCCACGGTCCTTGTCCTCGATGCCCGTGACGGCCACTTCCAGCACGGCGGGGTGCTTGTGGAGCACTTCTTCTACCTCGAAGGGGCTGATACGGTATCCGGAACTCTTGATCAGGTCGTCGGTGCGGCCCACGAACCAGAAATAACCGTCCTTGTCCCGGGTGGCGGTGTCGCCGGTGTGGTAAACTCCGCCTGCGAACACTTTCTCCGTGCGTTCCTCATCGCGGTAGTAGCCGCCGAACATGCCGAAAGGCTTGCCCTGGTCAATCTGGATAATCAGTTCGCCCACTTCATCTACACCGCAGGGTTCTCCTTCGGCGTTGACGATTTCCATGCGGTAGCCCGGCGAAGGCTTGCCGATGGAGCCCGGCTTCGGGATATCCCAGCCGAAGTTTCCGGTGGTAAGGGTCAGTTCTGTTTGGCCGTAACCTTCTTGCAGGCGGATGCCTGTCTGCTCGAAGAACTGGTTGTAGATGTCCAGGTTCAACGACTCGCCTGCAGTGGTGCAGTACTTGAGGCTGGACAGGTCGTACTTGGAAAGGCCGTGGTGCAGAATGTAGCGGTACACGGTAGGCGGTGCGCAGAAGGTGGTGACCTTGTATTCGGCCATTTTCTCCAGGAGCTTTCCCGGAATGAATACCTTCATGTCGTAGGTGAACACGGCAGAGCCTGCAATCCACTGGCCGTAGATTTTTCCCCAGAGGGCCTTGGCCCAGCCGGTTTCGGCAACTGTCAGGTGGCGGCCTCCCTCAATCACGTGCTGCCAGTACTTGGCGGTGACGATATGGCCCAGAGGGTAGGTGTAGGTGTGGGCCACCATCTTGGGGTTGGAACTTGTGCCGCTGGTAAAGTACACCACCATAATGTCGTCGTTATGGGTGGCGGCGTCTCCCGTGGGCCGTGGGAAACTGGCCGGGAAGATTTCGTAGTCATCGTAGAAACTGATCCAGTTCTGGCGGGCGGTCTGGCCCACGGTCACCAGCTTTTCTACGGAGGGGCACTTGGATTTTGCCTTGTCCACTTCTTTTTGGAGGGTGGGCTCGTCGTAGGTCACCACCATCTTCACGTCGGCTGCCTTGAAACGGTATTCCAGGTCTTCGGCGGCCAGCATGTTGGTGGCCGGGATGGCGATGGCGCCAATGCGGTGCAGCGCCAAGAGGAAAAACCAGAATTCGTAACGGCGGCGGAGGATGAGCATCACCCGGTCGCCCTTGACGATTCCCTGTTCTACCAAGAAGTTGGCCGTGCGTTGGGAGGCTAGCGACAAATCCTTGAAAGTGAAGATGTGACTTTCGTCTTCGTCGTCACACCAGACTAGGGCTTCGCGCTTGGGTTCTTCCTTGGCGTATTCATCTACCACATCGTAGGCAAAATTGAAATTTTCCGGAATGGAAATCTTGAAGTTCTTGTAAAGGTCGTCGTAAGAACTGTATTCCGTCCGGGAGAGAAACTTGTTGAGCATCATATCTTGATTCCCGAGATTCTGACCTTACAGATCCTTGTACATGATTTTTTCGCGCATGGTGGAGGTGTAGCGCACCATGTTCAAGATGCGCTTTTCGCCGATGGTCCTGAAATCCTTTTCGTGGAATACCAGACGGTGGGTGCCGCCCGGCAGGAGCATGCGGAGGCAGGCGTAGGTCTGGGCAAGACCCAGGAGCGCGTTTGGAATAATGGAAAAGCTGAGGGTCTTGGAATAGGTTTTCTTGATCTTGTCACCAATCTTCTTGTAGATGCCGTGGTAATCTTCATAGTAGTCGAAGATTTCCAGGGCTTGCTGCTTGAGGAACTTGTTCCCGAACCAGATGGGCGGAATGAATCCGGAGGGTTTGCCTGTGCCGTGGGCCTTCCACAGGGCGAGGCTACGCTTGAGGAGCGCCTGGGTGAGCCGTTCGTTCAGACCGGCAAATTCGGCCTCGTTGTTGGAAATCAGCAGGGCGAGCTTGCCCTGGAGGCTACGCTTCAGGGAGAGGTCTGCCCGGTGGCGTGCCCCGTGGAGCATGATTTCGTAGCCTTCCTGCACGAACTTTTCCAGTTCTTCGCGGAATTCTTCGGCTTCCGATTCCGGAGCGGCGCCAAAGGCGGGCACCACGGCGATGCTGATGGGGGAGCCTGCGGCTTCTGCAATCTTGCGGATTTGCACGCGGGCCTTCTTGAAATTCATGACGCTAAAGCTGTGATAGCACAAAATGAACTTTTTCTTCTTGTGGAATACCGCTTCGGCGGCCTGGATGTCGGCAATGTCCTTGTTTTGTTCCATAAGGTGAGCCTACTCTTGGTCGTTGGAATTGTTCTTGCAATCTTCCTGTTCCAGTTTCAGGGAGATGAAAAGGTGATAAAAAAAGAAAAGGATGACCGTCACGACGGAAACCTTGATCCATGATTTGAACAGCCAGTCGGACATAGCATGCTCCTATATTAATTTGTTCCCTCTAAAGATACAAAAAAGATCCTCGCTTTCGCGAGGATGACAGAAGAGGGGGCGGGGATGTCCTTTAATTTGGCGCCAAAGGCGCGATTATTAGAACTCACAACTCATAACTGACAACTCGTTACTAGCCTCGGGCCTAGATCGTCGCCATGGTGGCTACGTCGGCGTTGTAGTCCACACCTTCTACGTCGAAACCGTTAGTGGCCAAAAAGTCGTGGCGGTATCCTTCCAGGTCGCCTACCTGGGCGAAGTTTTCCTGGGTGATGGTGGCCATGCGTTTTTTGACTTCTTCCTGGACCTTGGGGTCCATTTCGAGGTCGTCGATACGGATAAGGTGGTTCTCGTCGGTAGGCACGGCAGAGCCGGTGTAAAGCCGTTCGGCAAACAGGCGTTCCATCTGCTCGATGCAGCCTTCGTGGGTGCCCTGTTCCTTCATGACCTTGAACAGCACGGACAGGTACAGCGGGATAATGGGGATGACAGCGCTGGAGCGTGTCACCAGGCCCTTGTTCACGGACACGTAGGCTTCGCCCTTGAGGCTTGCCTGGAGTTCGGCGTGGAGTTCCTTGGCGGTCTTTTCCAGGTGTTTCTTGGCGCCACCGATGGTGCCGTCGCGGTAGATGGGGTGAGAAAGGCTCGGTCCGATGTAGGAGTAGGCCACCGTCTTTACGCCTTCGGCAAGGACGCCTGCGACGGCCAGCTGGCGAATCCAGAGCGCCCAGTCTTCACCGCCCATGACCTTCACGGAGTTTTCCGCTTCTTCGGCGGTGGCGGGTTCGGCGCTGATGGTGCTAATCTTGCCGGTCATGCAGTCGATGGTCTCGCCGGAAAAGGTTTCTCCGATGGGCTTCAGCACGCTGCGGTACATGACGCCCGTGTCCGGGTCCACTCGGACGGCAGAGGCCACGCTGTAGATAATCAGGTCGATCTTCTTGCCCATCTGCTTCACGGTTTCGATGACCTTCTTACGCATGTCGTGGGAGAAGGCGTCACCGTTGAAAGTGACGGACTGGAGGCCTGCGACCTTGGCTTCGCGGTCGAAGGCCATGTTGTTGTACCAGCCCGGCGTGCCGGACTTTTGTTCGGAGCCTTCTTTTTCGAAGGAAATGCCGATGGTGTCGGCACCATATTCAAAGGCGGCAGAAATGCGGCTGGCAAGCCCGTAACCGGTGGAGCAGCCCACTACCAGCACGGTCTTGGGTTCACCCTTGAGTTGGCCCCTTTCGGCCTTTTTCTTTTGCACATACTTGATTTGACGAACGACATCGGCAGCGCAGCCCTTGGGGTGGGCGTTGATGCACATGTTGCTACGAATCATGGGTTGGATGATCATTACACTTCCTTTTTTGATTTGGCTTGTTAGCCATTAAATTTCTTGATGACGACCACGCCGTTGTGACCGCCAAAACCGAGAGATGCGGAAACGGCCACGTCGATGTTTCCTTCGACGCCTACCTTCGGCACGTAATCCAGGTCGCAGCCCTCGTCGGGGTTGTCCAGGTTCAGGGTGGCGGGGTAGAAGGAGTCGCGGATGGCGAGGGTGGAGATGATGGCCTCGATGACGCCTGCGGCGCCGACGCAGTGGCCGGTCATGCTCTTGGTGCTGGAAACCTTGATCTTGTAGGCGTGTTCGCCCAGCACGATTTTCAGCATCTCGGTTTCGGTAATGTCGTTTAAGTGGGTGGATGTGCCGTGAGCGTTGTAGTAGTCCACGTCGGTAGGCGCAATGCCCGCATCTTTCAGGGCGCGGCTCATGGCCTTTGCGCAGGTCTCTCCACCCGGGCGGGGGCTGGTAATGTGGTAGGCGTCGGCAGAGGCCCCGTAGCCGGCCAGTTCCGCATAAATCTTGGCGCCGCGGGCCTTGGCATGTTCCAACTCTTCCAGGACCATCACGGCACCGCCTTCGCCCATGACAAAGCCGCTGCGGTCTTTGTCGAATGGGCGGGACGCCTTCTCGGGGTCGTCGTTGAACTTGTCGGTGAGGGCGTGCATGCCCGCAAAGCTCTTGATGGAATATTCCGTAATGCCACTTTCGGAGCCTCCCGCCAGGCACACGTCCAGACGGCCGGACCGGATGGAGTCCAGGGCGACCCCGATGGCGTCGGTGCCGGAGGCACAGGCGGTGCACACCGTATGGGCAAGACCCGTGATACCCAGAGCGATGGAAACGTTTGCGCAGGCCTCGTTGGGAATCAGTTCCGGCATGGCGAGAGGCGAAACCCTCCGCTTGCCGCCTTCGATGTACTTGTTGTAGGTCTCGTCAAGCACATCCATTCCCGAAAGGCCATTTCCGGCCACGATTCCCGTGGTGTCCTCGGCCAGCTGTTCGCGGCTTAGGCCTGCGTCCTTGACCGCCTCGTTGGCGGCTCCTACCAAGAACTGGGTGAAGCGGGCCATACGGCGGGCTTCCTTTGGGTCGATTCCGTGTTCTTCGGGCTTGAAATCCTTGATTTCGGCGGCGATTTTTACGGAGCAATTGGAGGCGTCAAAAAGGGTTATGGGGGCGATACCGCTCTTTCCCTGCTTGATGGATTGCCACATGTCGGCTACATTCTTTCCGACGGGAGTTACGGCACCGATGCCGGTAATGACGATTCTTCTCTTGCTCATGGAATCCCCTTTTTTTGCGCCCAAAGATAGCTTATTTTATACGGTTTTCACACCGTTTTTTGTGGAAAACGATTTGACAAAATTTATCAAAAAGCCGAAATAAGGAAAAAGGAATGTTTTTGTAAGCGCTTGGCGAATCAAATCGGAGTCTTGCTTTTTTCGCCGGCGATTTCCCGGACGAGTTTTGGGACCAAGTAGCCAGGTAACTTGGTGCGGATTTCTGCAATCAGTTCGCGCGCCCGTTCATCGGAAACTTCGAAGTGGGCAACCCCGTTGGCGTGGTCCAGCTGGTGCAGGTAGTAGGGGAGAACTCCCTGTTCAAAAAGCTTGCGACAGAGTGTTGTTAATTTGTCTGGACTATCGTTTATACCTTTCAAAAGAACGCTCTGGTTGAGTAGAGTCCAGCCGCAAATTTTGAGGTGGACAAACAGGTTGGCCGATTCATCGTCCAGCTCGTCGGCATGGTTCACGTGTGACACAAGAACGCTGTGGAATCGGGTGGGCAATTCCCGTAGCAGTTCAAAGTGCTGCATTACAAGGTCCGGACGCATTACTGGGAGTCTTGTATGAATGCGGAGCGTAGTGACCGAGGCGTGGGCTGCGATGGATTCCACCAGGTCGCGGAAGGCTCCGGGCGAAAGCGTGAGTGGGTCGCCGCCGGAGAGGATGACCTCCCATACGTCGCTGTGGGTGTCGAGCCAGTTGCTGACTTCGCGGGCCACGTCGGGTATATTCTGGAAGGGATAGTTCTTGCGGAAACAGAAGCGGCAACGGACACCGCAGGTGGCGGTCGAGACAATCAGGGCTCGCCGGTCGTATTTCTGGATAACGCAGTCGGACTTGCCTGCAGGCAGGTCTCCTACGGGGTCGTCAACGAATCCGGGAATGTTTTCCCGTTCTACGGTAAGGGGCAGAACCTCGCGAAGGAGTGCTTCGGGGTTGCTGGAATTTTTTATCTGGTCTGCGAAATGCCTTGAACAAAGGAATGGAAATTTGGGCGAAAGGTCGAGTCCGTCTTTGCTTAACTTTGAGATGGTGCTTGCAAAATCACTTCCCAAATAGTCTAAAAAGTCTGAAATTTGTGTAAAAACGGTCCCTGATTTTTCCATTATATACTAAATTTAGCTTCAAAATCAACAAGAGGATAATATGGGTACTGTAAGCACCAACGAATTCCGCAAGAAACTTAAAATCATGGTTGATGATCAGCCGTACGAAATCATCGAAAACCAGTTCGTGAAGCCGGGTAAGGGCCAGGCCTTCAACCGTGTTCGTATCAAGAACCTGGTGACCGGCCGCACCCTGGAACGCACCTGGAAGAGCGGTGACACGGTTGAAGAAG
>CALATK010000183.1 GCA_937891805.1 uncultured Fibrobacter sp.
TCGGGAAAATTGTAGAGCGGGGCGAGGCGAAAACCGTTCTGACCGCCCCCCAGCACGAATACACAAAGACGCTCCTTGCCGCCGTCCCGACCATTAGACGGTAGGGCTGCTAGTTGAGTTCGCCGTCGTAGCCTTGGCCATTGCTGCTTGAAGCCGGGCTAACGGACTTGACGCACTTCTCGAATTCCTCCTGGTTGTTGGCCAGGTAGGCAACGGCATATTCCAGGGTGTTTCCCTGTCCGTCAATAATTTCCTTGTTTATGTCTAGGTAGTCCTTGTTTTCGCTTTTGCACAGGGACTTTTCCACAAAGGTCCGTTCAAAGTCCAGGTTGCAGGTGGTTTTTCCCGAAGATAGTTCCAGCATTACGGTGCGGTTCACCTTTTCGCTGCCATCCTTGGCCAAGGTTTCTTCGGCCTCGTTGTACTTGAGGGCGTATTCCTTGCCATCCATCTTGAAGTTGATGGATGTCTTGGTTTGCGAAACGGTGGTAATCTTGTATTCCTGAATAAGGCTCAGGACTCTTGCGGAGTCATCGACGAATGCTCCTGGAATGTAGAGCTCAAATGTTCCTTTCAAAGCCCGGAGAATGTCTGCCGTCAATTCAGAAAGTACTAGGTTCCCGCTTTTCTGGGCGCTGTACCTTTCAAAGTCATATTGAGTTTCGGTGATCATTTCTCCCTTGGAAAGGGTAATGGTTTTTGTGGTAAAGACGTCGCCAGTTGCGCAGAAGGTGTTTTTTTCTACCGGGTCGAAGTCGCAGAAAAGGGCCCTCCAAGTGCCGTATATCTTGTCCGCCGTACCGCCTAGGTACATGCGGCCGAATCGTTCTTGTTCGCCATTGTTGTAAACCAGGGGGTAAAGTACCAGGGTGTCGCCCCGGAATTCGTATCGGGCGGATTCCTTAGAGGTTCCCAGGTTTACTGTTTTCCATGTGAACGTGCCGTTTTCAAGGAGGCACATGTCTTTGGAATTTTCGGTAGTCCAGGTAATTATGTTGTGTTCTTCGTCCACTTCTAGGGCGCTTGTCTTCGTGGATACGGCAGGCTCATCGCCTGCACTGGAGGAACTGTCGTCGCTGCAGGCCAAGAAAGTTATGGTAACGAAGGCGTACAAGAAAAACAACTTGAATGATAACGAAAGAATTGCCATATCATACAACAATGTAAAAAAAAACGGCATCGCCAAAGAAGCAATGCCGGGGCGGTTTTCCATGTGGATGAACAAGGATTTTGCCAGATGCTCTTAGAAAAGGTCCTTTGCGGAGCAGACGGACTTTTTCACGTAGATTTCGTTTTCGGTGGCCCCGTCGAAGAGGATACCGTTCAGGTACAGGGAGTCGTTGCTGACCTTTACCGTGAATTCGAAATCCTTGATGGTGCCGTCGCTGTGTTCCTGTTTGAGGGTGAGTTTGTCGGCGCTAAGGGTATAAGTTCCTTCAAAGTAGCCTACGGGATTGTTCTTGATGCCGTTGCCAAAGTCGGTGGGGTTCTTGAACTCGATGATGACGTTCTTGTCCGTAATCTGGGTGTTGTGCCAGAATCCCAGGAGACAATCGGCGGAAATGCCGTTGTCGCAAGTCACGTCGGGTTTGACCTTGCCGATTTCGGTAGGGCTTACCATGTCGCCATTTTCGTTCAGACTGTATTCGTGAATCTTGCAGTAATTGGCAGAGGTGTCTACAGTGTCAGACCCGCTGCTGCTGTCGTCCCCGCAGGCCATCAGTGCCAGTCCGATTGAAGCGTATGCGATAATTTTTTTCATATTTCCTCCTTGATTAAATTATGTCATAAAAATAACATAAAAAATCAAATGAAAAATATCAAACTGTTTTTATTAAAGGAAAAGCCCCCTTTTCGGGGGCTTCCAACAAATGATTGCGGTGTTTTTTAGTTTTTGCCCACCTTGGCGAGGCACTTTTCCAGAGGATCCCTGGTCTTTTCGCCGGTAGCTTCGCAGGATGTCTTTTGTTCGGTGTCTTTGACGAACTTAGTGACGGCGACTCTCTTGCCGTCGACGAGGAACTCGAAGTTTCCGTGCTTCATGCCCTTGTGGCAGGCGCCGGTTACATCTAGGGCAAGGCCGTTGGCGTCGGTGAAGTGCCACTGGGCGTGCTTCATGTGGAGGCCGGTGCAGTCCAGGGGTGCATTCTGCTGTTCGGTGGTCTGGGTCTTGGCGAAATGTCCGCCGCAGGCCGTGAGGGAGAGGGCCGCAAGGGCCAAAATGGGGAGTAGGATTATTTTCTTCATAATGCACTAATATAGGTTTATTTTTTGCAGAAGGAAGAGCAGGACGCAGGGATGCTATATTTTCTCCGTGATTTGTGAACTTTCCATAGAAAAACTGGTGCAGGGGGGCGAGGGACTTGCCCGCCTGGACGACGGTCGCGTGTGTTTTGTGCGGGGAGGACTCCCCGGGGAACGCTGCCGGGTGGAACTGACCGCGGGCAAGAAGGACTTTGCACGGGGTCGGGTGGTGGAAGTGCTGGAAAAGATCGCCGACCGCGTGCAGCCCCGCTGTCCATTATATGGGAAATGCGGTGGCTGCAGTTTGCAGCATCTGGATTCCGCGAAACAGGTTCCATACCTGGAACGGGTTGAGCGGGAAAACTTCAAGCGGATTGCCCATCAGGAATTGCCTGCGAACTTCAAGATTTATCAGGCCGAACCCTGGGGCTACAGGAACCGGGCCCGTGTGGTTTACCTGGGGGAGAAAGACGGCCGTTGCCGATTCGGATTTCGCAAACAGGAAAGCAACGGGGTGGTGGCCATAGAGAATTGTCCGGTGCTTACTCCCGGGTTGAACGATTTCTTGAAAACGGCCAAAGCGTCAGAAGTATTCAAGGGCCTGAAACGCATCCCGAAAGATTTGGAGCTGAACCTGTTCGACGACGGCAGGGGTCGTGTGGCCTACTACTACCGTGGTATGCCCGAATCCCGCAGGCAGGAGTGTTCCGTCAGTACCGTCAAGATGGGCGGAAAAGAAATAGTCAGCGACGCTTCCGTGTTTTTCCAGAGCAACCTTTCCCTGTTGCCCCGTCTGGTAGAGTCCGTGCGGGAGGCGGTGGACGAAGGTATCGCCTCGGGAGCGGCGTCAGACGAATGGCTGATAGACCTTTTCAGCGGTGTCGGGTTCTTTGCCGCCATATTGCAGGACAAGTTCCGGCGGGTCACTACGGTGGAACGGGAACCGCTGTGTCTCAAGTATGCGAAGGTTAATTTGTGCGGAAACGGGGGCGTTGCGGGGGTGTCCCCCGCAGAGAGGGTAGCGGAAGCGGCGGAGAGCTCGCTTTCGAAGCAGGGACAACAGGGGGATCCCCGCCTGCGCGGGGATGACAAGAAGGTGGTGAAGGAGGACAGCCGCTGGAGCGAGGGGGAGGCTTCCCCCTTTACGCAAGTAGAAAACATCTCTGCACCGGCGGAGGAATGGCTCGCGAAAAACGTGGTGGACAAGCCAGCTACCCTGATAGTGGACCCGCCCAGGACGGGACTCCCGCCGGAGGCACTTACGGCCATCGTGAAGAGTTCCGTGAACCGGCTGATTTATGTTTCTTGCGACCCGGTGACCCTGGCCAGGGATTTTGCGAAGTTTAGCACGGCGGGGTTTGCCCTGAAACGTGCAGAAGGTTTCGCTTTTTACCCCCAGACACCCCATCTGGAAATGATGTTCGTGCTTGCCCGCTAGAAAGGGGCGATTGTCTGTGAACGTTGGGTGCTGGGCGTTGGTCGTCGGGCGCTGTAATTTGCTAGATTGTGAAGGTTAAGAAGAGGTGATTATGAAAAAATCATTGTTTTTGTTGTTACTGGCTTTTGGCCTTTTGTTTTCGGCCTGTTCCGTGGAAGAGCCTTCCGTAGTTTGCGGCAGGGAATGGAACCCGGGCACCCAGGTGGTGGCCGATACCGCTAGCGAGTTCGCCCTGAACGACCCGCTGATTGTGCAGTTCCGCTACGGTAAGAATTTCGACTTTACCAAGTTGACCATCGCCTTTTACGAGGGAACCCTGGCTGCCAAGGGCAAGAAGATTTGGGACCGCGAAGTCCCCGTGAACGAGAAACTGGGTTCCTACACCCTGCAGGGAAAGTCCAAGAGCGGAGGCCTCATGACCGTCCGTGAACTGGCCCGCCAGAAACACCCCGGTACCGTGATGGTGGAATTCAGCACCGAGGGCCGAGTCCTTGCCTCTAAGGAACTGAACATTACAAAGAACAAGTAACCGACTTTTGCGACAGGTTTGTTAGGAATGCGATTGAGTAGATGTCTTGGTATTTGCGGCGTGGCCCTTGCGACTTTTGGCCTTGTGCTTTTGTCGGGTTGTAACGAATCTACGGTGACGGTGGGCTATAAACTGCCTGCTCCCGTGGATTTGGAACTTTATGCCGAAAGTTATTACGCTACGGTAGATATGGAAGGTACGGAGCAGATGGGGACCATTACTGCTGCCTACGACGACTTGAACTATTCCTCCAGTGGGGACACCTTGAAGGTGAAGCGCAAGTATGTGATGGACAAGTCCCGTGGCTACCTGAAGAACTTTATGCCTACGGAACTGGCCTTCCGCATCAAGGAAGTGGACCTTACCGCCGTGGACCGTGCGGTGATTTCGTTGGAAGGGATTGACGACGGCTACGATTCTCTCTTGGCCCACATTCCCATGCCGGAGCGCTGGCGCAAGCAGCTTTTGAATCCGGAATACAAGCCCCACCTGAAACGCCTGGAAAAGCACCGCTGGGAAATGACCCACCTGCTTAAAGGGGAAGTGCCCACCAAAGGGAACATTACGAAACTACTTGAAGAACAGGGGCGCCTGAACTTTGCGCTGATCAAGATTGATTCCGTGGTGGTGAAGGGTTTCGAGAACCGGGACCACCGCCGTTGCCTGGACTACGTGGTGTACCTGACGGAAACGGAGAGTTTCCCTTACTATATCTGGGAGCAGCACGTGAACAGCAACATCATTCCTGAAAAGTACCAGGCTTACAATTCCGGACTCAAGGCGGAATACAGCACCGCCTTCGAGGTGATGATGGAACCCGAGACGGGAATTCCATGTCAGGAGCGTGAAGTGAAAGTAGGGAAGCATACCATGGTGCACCCTGTCACCAAGGATACGGTGGTCTTTGAAAGCCACATTACCAATGAACGCCTGTTCAACCTGAAAAGGGCCGAGGAGAGCGCCGAGTAATGCTTTTTAGGGGACATAACGGATTGGGTGGTGTGGACTTCGCGAAGGACTTTGCGAAGTCGCTCTTTGCGTTGCTTCCGCTATTGATGCTGACCATGCTTTCGGGTTGCGCGAACCACCCCTCGCCCCAGCAGACCATGGTGGACGACCGCTACATGGTTTACGAGCAGACTTACAAGGCCTACGCTGAAGCGGAGAAGAAATACTTGAACCTGCTTTTCAACATCGAACGCCTGCCCGAAGAAGAAGAGCTGTGGATGATGAAGCGTGACCAGATGCTGGAACTTTTGCAACTGCGGGACCTGATGCTCCAGGCCCGTGGCGAGCTGGACGATGCCGTGCAGGACTGGGAAAAGCATCTGCAAGAACTTCAGGCTGAGGCAAAGCAGGCTCAGGTAAAGCAGTTCAATCCGAACTTTACGGGGCGAGACGGCCAGCGGTCGAGCCCCGGGCAGTTGCTGCCCGGCGAAGTGAAGGGCAAGAACCAGCGGTGGTAGAGGCTAACTCATGAATCTTTCCAAATCCTACCAGGAGCTGATTTCTTGCTGTAACCACCAGGTGTTGGTTCTGGATGGCGGTTTCAATGCCGTGCTCCAGCGGCTGAACCTGTCCGAGGCCGATTTCCGCGGGAAGATGTTTGCGGACCATTTCGTGGAACTGAAAGGCGACAACGACGTGCTGTGCCTTACCGCGCCGGACAAGGTGAAAGGGATTCACCTGGCATTTTTGGAAGCGGGCGCGGACCTGATAGAGGCGAATACCGCTTGTGCTTCCAGTTTCGGCCAGACCAAGTACCGTCTAGAGCACATGGCCTACGACATAGCCAAGGCGGGAGCCCAGGCGGCTTGCGAAGCCGTTAAAGAATTTAACGCCTGGCGCAGGGTCCAGGGAAAGATGGTGACACCCAAGTTCGTGGTTGGGGCTATCGCTTCTATTTCTTCTGTGACAGATTTTAGTGAACTCTCGATGGCCTACGGTGAGCAAGTGCGTGGGCTTTTGGACGGCGGCGCCGATGTGCTTTTGGTGAAATCGGTTTCAGATATGCGAAACTGCAAGGCCGCTCTCTATGCCATCTGCAAGGAATGCGAAAAGCGGGGCGAACTTTTCCCCATTATGGTTTCGGGAAGTTTTGTTGGCTCAGGCGGCCGCATGGCGGCAGGGCTTTCGGCCAAGGCCTTTTGGCATAGCGTTTCCAGTTTTCCGATTTTCAGTATTGGGTTCAACTGTGGCCTAGAAGCCGCTGACATACGCTCCCTTATGCGGGATGTGGATAGTGCCCGCGTGCGCTTGAGCGTATGTGCCGACAAGATAATCCCGGATGAGGTCTCGGTGAATATCGTGGGGGGCTGTAGCGAGACAACGCCCGAAGCGATCCGAACTTTTGCCCGTGTGTATGCGGCAAGGGACCCCCGCAAGGTGCCCGCCCGTGACTACAACATGCTGTTGAGCGGGCTTGAACCTTTGGAACTAGCCCCTGAACACAAGCTTGTTTCCATTGTGCCGCCTGGGAAACCGGGAACTGTCGTGCGTGTGGACCTAGACGGAGGGCTTGCGGACCCGAAAGCCGAGATGCCCCGATTCTTGAAGGATTTGTTAGAAACGCCATCCATAGCCAAGTGCCCGGTGATGATTGAATCCATCCGGTGGGATACCTTGCTTTCGGGTATGGAAAACGTGCAGGGCAAGGGAATCGTCAAGTCCATCAGCCTCAAGAAAGGGGAGGATATTTTCTTCTTGGAGGCCGAAGAAATTCGCCGTCACGGCTTTGCCGTGGTCTGCAGGGCAGAAGATGAACAGGGGCCTGCCCTGACCTATGAGCGCCGTACGGAACTGATGGAACGCATGTACCGCCTGCTGGTGGGGCGCTTGGATTTTGCGCCCGAAGATATCCTGTTCGATCCGGGGGTTTTGCCGTTGGGTACAGGTCGTGACGAATACCCGGATTCGGCCAAGGAATTCTTTGAGGCCTGCCGATTTGTGAAGGAAAATCTGCCCCACGCTCATGTGGTGGGAGACCTTTCTTTGCTGGGGTATGCCTTCAAGGAAGACGCCTACTTGCGGGACTGCATGAATTCCGTGTTCCTGAACCATGCGACCATGGCGGGCCTGGATTTTGGATTCGTTGAAGGCGATTCCGTGCCCGCCTACGAAGAAATTCCGCTGGAGCTTCGCCATCTGATAGAAGACTTGTTGTTCAACCGCAGTCCGGAGGCTACGGACGCCCTGCTGGAATATGCGGAATTGTCGGTCAAGAAAAGGGCGGGCTCTGCCGGAGCGAAAATTTTTATGCCCCGGCTGGAAAAACGTTTTGCCGAGCTGAAGCGAAATTTGGCTGCCAAGCGGGAATCTCTTGGGACCGAAGCCCGTGTGAATCCTCCTTTTGCCTCTAAGTTCGTTCTTGCCTCAATGGATTCCCTTGTCCACGACATCGACAGGGATATTCTGGACGAACTGCTTTTGAACTACGGGTTCCCGGTGGTGGACCTGCAGCAGGGGTGCACCTGTGAAAAGATTCTGGAAACCCTGGTCTGCGAACAGCCGGACATTGTCTACCTGTCGTCACAGTTCACTTCGGGACTCCTGGAAATGATGCATGTGGTCAAGGAATTCAAGAAACAGGAAATCGGAATCCCCTTGCTTCTCGGTGGTAGCGCCGTGTCCGACGGTCTTGTGGCGGCACGGATTGCACCCGAGGCCCTTGGGCCAGTGGTCTATGTTTCCGACGTGAGGAAGGTGGTCAAGGTGGCGGAAGCCCTTGTGGACGAAGCCAAGCGCCCCGCGTTCCTTGAAGCCCTGAAGGCTCACCAGAAGAAGGTGGCGGGGGTGTGAGACTAGTGATGAGTTGTCAGTTATGAGTATTGAGTTTTGAGTGGCCAACTATGAGTAGCATTGTGTTTCTATTCTCAACAAGTCTTATTTCTTCTATAACTGACAACTGATAACTAACAACTGATAACTGGTAACTGCGCCAAAGGCGCATATCCCTTGACCTTCTAGCCCCCTTTTGCTAAATTTTGCCCGCTTTGAAAATTGAACTTGTAAAGACCCTTGCCGAACCCGAAGACCGCTCCACGGTCTGGTCCCGCGATGATGCTCCGGAACTGTTCGACGAACTGCACCTGGTGGGTAAGCTTGAAGCGAAACTGCTCATAAGTCCCGAAAGCGGGGACCGTTTCCTTTTGACGGGCAAGCTTTCCGGTGTGCAGAACCTGGTCTGTTCCCGCACGTTGGAACCTTTCGACAGGCCGTTTTCTACCGAGATGGTGGTGGAGGTGACCCGCTGCCAGGTGGCAAATCAGGAGCTTGACGACGAAGACGCCGACGTGTATGCCTACCGGATTCCCCAGAATCAGGAATTCGTGGAGGTGTCCGAGTGCGTTCGGGAGCTTGTAATCCTACAGGAACCCCAGGCTCCCGTGAAAAATCCCGAAGAAAATTTTATCTTTGAACCAAACAATCAAGCCGACGAAGGTCCTGACGGTGCCGAAAAGCCCATGGACCCCCGTTGGGACAAACTGAAAGCTCTCAAGAGCAAAATGGAAAATAGGAGTTAAAAATGGCCGTACCTAAAAGAAAGACCTCTACCGCCCGTCGTGACAAGCGCCGCACCCACTGGAAGATGGAAGCGCCCGCCATGGCTACTTGCGACCACTGCGGTTCTGTGAAGCGCCCGCACCGCGTGTGCCCGGTCTGCGGTTTCTACAATGGTGTAGAAGTTGTCGACATGAAGGGTGCCGAAGCCTAATTGTTCTAAATTAAACGAAAACGGGAGGTTTCCATGATTCGTGTAGCTCTGGATGCTCTGGGTGGCGATTTTGCCCCCGATGTGGTTGTTGAAGGCGCCGTCAATGCGGTGAACAAGAACCCCAATGTCCACGTTGTCCTTTGCGGCCCCGAGGCCGTGGTCAAGGAGAAACTGGCAAAGCTCGGCTATGCGGGTCAGGGAATTTCCGTCGTCGATGCCCCCGATCCGGTGGCCATGGACGAACATCCTGTCCAGGTTCTCAAGAAGAAGCCCCATTCCGGTTTGGTGACCTGCGTCGCCCTCCAGAAGAAGGGCATGGTGGACGCCTCCGTGAGCGCCGGTAACTCCGGTGCCATGATGGCCAGCTGCCTCATGCTTCTGGGCAAGTCCAGCGAAAAGTTCAGCCGTCCGCCTATTGGCTGCGTGATTCCTACCGCTGACCGCCCCATCATCTTGGTGGATGCCGGTGCCAACGTAGATGAACGCGCCTCTACCCTGGTGGATTTCGCCATCGCCGGTTCCGCCTTCGCCGAGACCTACTTCGGTTACCAGAACCCGAAGGTGGGCCTCTTGAACATGGGCGAAGAGGAACACAAGGGTCCGGCAGTGCTGCAGGAAGCGCACCAGCTGTTGAAGTCCGCCCCGGTGAACTTTATCGGTAACATCGAAGGCGAAACCCTCATCATGGGTGCCGCCGACGTGGTGGTGACCTCCGGCTTTACGGGCAACGTAGTTCTGAAGATGCTGGAAGGTTTCTTCGAACTGCACCAGAAGATGTTCGGGACTATTGATACCGAAGCGGGCCGTCGCTTTGCCGAGATGTGGGACTACCGCATGACCGGTGGCGCCTTGCTCTTGGGCCTGAACGGCACGGGCATTATCGCCCACGGACGCTCCGACGCCCTCGCTATCGAGAAGGCTGTGGAAGTGGCCGCCAAGTACGCCGAGAAGGGCGTGTCCAAGAACGTGAACGAGCGTCTGGCCGCCATCAAGGACGAACCTGCCGAGGCCAAGTAATAGGTTTTCGTTAATTTATCTGCAACAAACTTTTGAGGACGGAGTTGAATGACTCCGTTCTTTTTTTGTTTCCGTTATACCGAAATGTTGACATTACAAAAATGTTTTATTTCTCTTTGATTTGCTGGGAAAGCCTAGTAATGACATGATATTATTTTAAATTTGGATAGTAACAAAAAGCGGTTTTCCGCAGAGGTGATAATGTCCAAGACGATTTTGCTTTTCCCTGGTCAGGGTGCCCAGTATGTGGGCATGGGCCAGACTCTCGCATCCACTTTCGAGCCTGCCAAGAAGCTGATGATGCAGGCCGACGAGATTCTCGGCTTCTCGCTGTCGAAGCTTATGGCGGAAGGCCCCGAAGATGTGCTGAAGAGCACCGACAATACCCAGCCGGCACTGTTTACGGTGTCTGCCATGGTGATGGAACTTTTGAAGTCCGAAGGCTTTGCCTTTGACTATGTGGCAGGTCACTCTCTGGGTGAATATTCCGCCATTTACGCTGCCGGCGGTTTCAGCTTCGAAGAGGGGCTGCGCCTGGTGCGGACCCGCGGTGAACTCATGGCCAGCGCGGGCAGCAAGAACCCCGGCGCCATGGCCGCCATCATGGGTCAGGCCCAAGCAAAGATTCTGGAACTCTGCGAAGCCGTGAAGGACGCGGGCGTGGTGGTTCCCGCCAATATCAACTGCCCGGGCCAGATTGTGGTGTCCGGTGCTGTTGCCGGTGTGAACAAGCTGGTGGAAAACTGCGGTGCCGCTGGCATCAAGGCCATTCCGCTGGCCGTTTCTGGCGCTTTCCATAGCCCGCTGATGCAGTTTGCCCAGGCGGGCCTTGCCGAGGCTATCGCAAAGACTACCTTCAAGGACGTGGAAAAGCCGGTGATTGCCAACGTGGTGGCAGAACCCGTTACCAAGGGCGCAGAAATTGCCGACCTGCTGGTGCGCCAGCTGGTAAGCCCCGTCCGCTGGAACGACTGCATGAACAAGGCTATGTCTCTGGGAGTGACCCAGGGCGTGGAAGTGGGCTCCGGCAAGGTGCTGATGGGCCTCATGAGAAAGATTAGTCGCGACGTGAAGGTCACGCCGGTAGAGACCATCGAGGCGTTCCAGGCTCTTGGCTAATTCGGATTTATGAATTCGGAATTCGGAATGGGCATAATCGCGGCTACGCCGCCTAACTAATGAACTCTGAACTCTGAATTCTGAATTTATTTTAAACCATTAACCTAAGGACTACTATGGGAAAACTTACAGGTAAAAAAGCGATTGTGACGGGAGCTTCCCGTGGTATCGGCCTTGCTATTGCCACCGAACTGGCCCGGGAAGGGGCCGACGTGGCGATTCTCTCTACCTCCGTCAAGGAGGACCTGGCCGCCAAACTATCTTCCGAACTTGGGGTGCAGGTCAAGAGCTACGCCTGCAACGTGGCCGACTCCGAAACGGTGCAGTCCGTGTTCAAGCAGATTATCGCCGACATGGGTACGGTGGATATTTTGGTCAACAATGCGGGAATCACCCGCGACGGCCTACTCATGCGCATGAAGGACGAGGATTTTGACGCCGTCATCGCCACGAACCTCCGTTCCGTGTTCCTTTGCACCCGCGCCGTGGCCCGCACCATGATGGGCAACCGCTCGGGCCATATCGTGAACGTTTCCAGCATCAACGCCCTGCGTGGCCAGGCTGGCCAGTCCAACTATGCCGCCGCCAAGGCGGGGGTGATCGGCCTAACCCGGACCAACGCCATGGAACTGTCCTCCAGGGGCATTACGGTAAACGCCGTGGCACCCGGATTTATCGATACGGACATGACGGCCAAGCTGAGCCCCGAAGTCAGGGAAAAATATGCCGCTCAGATCCCCCTGGGACGCCTGGGCCAGCCCGAAGATGTGGCGAAATTGGTGGCTTTTTTGGCATCGGACGATGCGAAATACATCACAGGCCAAATAATTGGCGTGGACGGGGGCTTGAACGCCTAGCCAATAATTTCTAAATTTTAACTAAACAAATCCAAATGGAGTAAACAATGACACAAGAAGAAATTTTTAAGAAGATCACCGACGTTATCGTTTCCAAGCTGGAAGTGAAGGCCGAGGACGTGAAGATGGAATCCGAGTTCAGCAACGACCTCGGTGCCGACTCTCTCGACCGCGTCGAACTGGTGATGGCTCTCGAAGACGAATTCGAAGTCGAAATCCTCGACTCCGACGCCGAGAAGTTCCAGAAGGTCGCCGACGTGGTTGCCTTCATCGAAGCCAAGAAGGCATAATTTAGGCCTGCTTCGATAAAGAAACTGGACAGGGTGGCCCGGATGAGGCTGCCCTTTTTTAGTTCGGATTTCGGAATTCTGAATTAGGAATTAATCTCTTAAACTCAACTCCGAATTTCGAACTCTGAAATCCGAATTATCAAAGCCTATGGAACAAACCAACCTTTTACACAAGATTTTCAAACTCTGGTTTCGCCAGAAGTCCGGTGGCGAG